>JBMCTR010000176.1:0-4849 GCA_048622955.1 Actinomycetota bacterium | reverse complement strand
GGCCAACCCCCTTCACGTGATCAATGGGGCCGTCCCTACCGGGCGAGGGGGGCCAGCAGCAGTTCCGGAGCCACCGACAGCGTGACGCCCGCGGCTAAGAGCAGCCCGACCGCGAAGCCGGACGGCAGCGGCATCCGGAACACCGGCACCGGTTCCCGGCCGGGTGCCGCGGAGAACAGCATCGCCGCCCAGCGCAGGTAGTACGCCAGACCGATCACCACGTTGACGGCGACCGCGACGGCCAGCCAGCCGACACCTGCGGCGACGGCGGTGTCCAGCAGCACGATCTTGGCCCACAGGCCCACGAGGCCAGGCGGCAGGCCCGCCAGCGCGATCAGCGAGAAGCCGAGGGCGATCGCGCTCAGCGGCTGCGTACGCACCAGACCGCGGTACTGCTCGAGCATGACGCCCGCCCCGGCGCGAGACGCCGCGGCCACCACCCCGAACGCGGTCAGGTTGGCGACCGCGTAGAGGCACAGGTACGAGACCGTCGCCGAGAGCACCTCGCCGACGTCGGCGCCGCGGAAGCCGGTGGCCGTCGCACCGAGCGGCACCAGCAGATACCCGGCATGCGCCACCGACGACCACGCCAGCAGCCGGATCGCGGTGCGTTGCCGCAGGGCCGCGACGTTGCCGAACGTCATGGTGGCCACCGCCAGGGCGGCCACGACCGGTCCCCACACGTCCGCGTACGCCGCGAACCCCTCGCCGGCGACCACAGCCAGGGCGACCACCGCAGCCGCGACGGGCAGCACCGACAGGTAGGCCGCCACGACGACCGGACCCCCCGCGTAAGCGTCCGCCACCCAGAAGTGGAACGGCACGGCGCCGACCTTCGCGAACAGCCCAACCAGGGTGAGCAGCGCCCCGGCGGTCGCCACCGGCGTCCGCGCCGCCGGGTCGGCCAGCGCGGCGGCGATCCGGTCGAGATGCAGCGCGCCCGTCGCCCCGTACACCAGCGAGATGCCGTAGATCATCACGGCGAGCGTCACGAGCGACACGACGAAGAAGGTCAGCGCCGCCTCGGCGTCCCTGCGACCCCGGCGGCGCAGCCCCACCAGCGCGATCGCAGGCAACGTCACGACCTCGAGCGCCACGACGACGGTGGCCAGGTCACGGCCGGCCGCCAGCACCAGGGCGCCGGTGGTGGACGCCAGGACCAGGACGGCCGTCTCGCCCGCGGGCAGCCCGGGCGCGCTGTCGTGGGCCAGCAGCAGCACCACCAGGGACACCACGAGCACCGCGCCCTGGAAGGCGAGGGTGACCCCGTCGGCCACGTACGAGCAGGACGTGCCTGCGCAGAACGTCGCGCGGCGCTCGCCCCACTGCAGGGCCACGAACGCCAGCGCCGCGACGACTCCGCCGGCTCCCACCGCGGTCACCACGCCGGGCACGGCCCGACGCGGCAGCCACAGCCCGGCCAGCAGCACCGCCACCGCCGTACCGGCCGCGGTGACCACCGGCGCCACCGCCAGCCAGTCCACGCTCTGCGCAGCCCCGGGAGCGGTCACCTGGCGCAACACCACGGACCCGCCGCTCCCGATCACAGCGCCACCGCCTGCATCACCGGGTCGACGAGCGCCAGCAGCGGCGCCGGCCACAGGCCGAGCAGCACGGTCAGCGCCACGAGCGGACCCCACGAAGCCACCTCGTGGCCGGTGACATCCCTGACACTTGCCGGGACACCCGCCGGTCGCACCCCGGTCGCACCCTCCCCGTAACACACCCGCCGCACCGTCGCCAGCAGGTAGACCGCGGTCAGCACCGCGCCCACCGCCGCGACCGCGAGCAGGCCCAGGTAGAACGGACGGTCCAGGACGGCGGCCGGGTCGAACGCACCGAGCAGGGCGAGCAGGCCGCCCCAGAAGCCGGCGAGCCCCGGTACGCCCAGGGCGGCCAGCGCGGTGAACGTCACCAGCACGCCCAGCCGCGGCGCCCGGGCGTACAGCCCGCTGCCGAGGGCGCTGAGATCGGTGGTGCCGTGGCGGTCCCGCAGCGCTCCCACGAGGAAGAACAGCAGGGCAACGACGAGGCCGTGCGCCACCCCGGCGAACACGGACCCGTTCAGGCCCGCCGGCGCCAGCGTCGCGATGCCCAGCACCACGAACCCCATGTGCCCCACGCTGGAGTACGCGACCAGGCGCGTGAGGTCGCGCTGCGCGAGGCAGGCCAGCGCGCCGTACACCACGCCGACCACGGCGAGGCCGCCCACCACCGGCGCGAGCAGGCGGAAGCCGTCAGGCACCACCGGAACCGCCACCCTGACCAGCCCGTACGAGCCGATCTTGAGCAGGACGCCCGCCATCAGCACGGACCCAACCGTCGGCGCCGCCGCATGGGCATCCGGCAGCCAGGTGTGCAGGGGCCACACGGGCACCGTCACCGCCAGCCCTCCCACGATCGCCAGCGCGGCGACCAGTTGGCTGCCGGTGGACATGCCCGACCCCTCCAGGGCGGCGAGCGCGGGGAGGCTGAACGTCCCTGTGCGGGCCCCCACGAGCAGGAACCCGAGGAGCATGACCGACGAGCCCAGCGCGCTGTACAGCACGAAGGTGGTCGCCGCCGTGACGCGCCCGGTCCGGCTCCCCGGATCCCCCCACCAGGCGATGAGGAACCACATCGGCACCAGGACGGCCTCGAGGAACACGAAGAACAGCAGCAGGTCGAGCGCGAGGAACGCGCCGAGCATGCCCGCCTCGGCGGCCAGCACCAGCGCGACGAACGCCCGGACCGACCCTCCCGGTGGGCGCACCCTGACCGTGTAGAGCAGGCAGCAGAACACCAGCAGCGCGGTGAGCAGGACGAACGGCAGCGAGAGCCCGTCCATCCCGAACCGCAGGCTCAGGCCGACCGACGGTGCCCACGCCACATCCGTGACGAGTTGCGCCCGGTCGCTCGCACCGCGGTCGAACAGCGCGACCGCCCACACCACGGCCGCCAGTGCCAGCGCCGAGGTCGCCACGCCCACCGCCGGCGCCAGCCGCCGTCCCGCCCGGCCGGGCAGTCCCACCAGCAGCAGGCACCCGGCCAGCGGAAGGCAGATCACCGCGATCGGCAGCGTGTTCACGCCAGCGCCACCACCGCTCCTGTGACGACGAGCACCACGACGAACGCCAGCACCGCCGTGACGTACGACTGCACCCGGCCGGATTGCGCGACCTGCGGCAGGGCGCCCAGCGCGCGGGTGATCCGGCCGGCGGCGGTCACGTACGGGTGCAGCACGACCCGGTCGCCGGCCGCGACCAGCCGCGACAGCCCGTAGACGGGGCGGACGACGGCCGCTCCGTACAGTTCCTCCAGGCGGAGCCCGGCCGCCAGCGCGGCTCGCGGACGCTCACCGAGCACAGCCACCGGATCACGTTGCGCCTGCCTGATCCAGGCGGAATAGGCCGCCGAGCCGCCGCCGGCCAGCAGGACGAGCGAGAGCAGGCTCGTCGCCCAGTTCAGCTGCGCCCCCGGAGCCTCACCGCCGCCGCGGGCGAACGCGCCGGACGCCACGAGGCCGACGGCGCCGAGCACGACAACCCCAGCCGACAGCCCGAGCAGCGGCAGCCGCATCGCCGACGGCAGTCGCTGCGCCCCCGCCTGCGTCGGCGGACCGTGGAACGCGACGAGCCACGCGCGCACGGTGTACACCGCCGTGAGCATGATCGTCAGCAGCGCCGCGGCAAGCACCAGTCCGGCCGCCCACACCGGCACCGGGCCGCGCCCGCCGGCGGCCTGCTCCGCGGCGGCGAGCACGGAGTCCTTCGAGAAGAAGCCGACCAGCGGCGGTACGCCCGCCAGCGCCGCGAAGCCGAGTGTGGCGGCGCGGTACGTCGGCCGCATCGAGCCGGCGAGACCACCGAGCCGGGACAGCAATGTCGACCCCGCCGTGTAGGCGAGCGCGCCCGCGGCCAGGAACAGCAGCGCCTTGAGCGCCGCGTGGCCCACCAGATGGAACAGGCCGGCGGCGTAACCGCCCACCGCGAGCCCGCCGAGGACGAAGCCGAGTTGGCTCGCCGACGACCATGCCAGCACCCGGGTGAGGTCGTCCTCGGCGACGGCGGCCAGCGCGGCGAGCACCATCGTCACGGACGCGACGACGGCGAGGACCGCCAGCGCGACGGGCGCCGCGAGGAACACCTCGTAGAACCGCGCCACCAGGAAGGCCCCGGCCGCGACCGTGGTCGCCGAGTTGACCAGCGCCGAGGCCGGCACTGGGGCCGCCGCGCTCGCGGGCAGCCAGACGTGCAGCGGAACCTGGGCGGCTTTGCCGGCTACGCCGCACAGCACCAGCACCGCGGCGACCGTGTGGGCGGTGGAGGACTCGACGTCTGATGCGATCGCCGAGACCCGGAACGACCCGGCCTGCCGCGCGAGCACGAACAAGCCGATCAGCAGCGCCGCGTCGCCGAGGTACGGGACGACGAGCGCGCGGACGGCCGCCCGCCCCACGCCGGGAACATCCCAGTGGTGCCCCACCAGCAACGCCGAGGACGCGCTCAGCAGCACCCAGCCGGCCAGTAGCAGCACCACGTCCTCGGCGAGGACGACCAGCAGCATCGCTGCGGTGAGCAACGACACCGCTGCGGCGTACGAGCCGTAGCGCCGGTCCGTACGCAGCGCAGCCGCGGAGTAGACCTGCACCCCGAAAGCCACGGCGGCCACCAGGACGGCGAAGGTGAGTCCCAGCGGGTCGGCGCGCACGGCGATCTCGACGGGTATCCAGCCGGTGGGGACGCTGCCCCACGTCTTGATCCCGCCGTCGCCGACCCAGACCGCGGCACCGGCGCCGATCGCGAGCAGCAGCGTGAGCCCGGCGGCTCCGGCGGCGATTCGCTGCGCGAGCGCCGGGCGGCGCCCGAAC
>JBMCTR010000175.1:0-4875 GCA_048622955.1 Actinomycetota bacterium | reverse complement strand
CCGGATCGACGAGGTGGAGTTCCACCCCGCGTGGCACGAGCTCATGCGCGCCGCCGTCGGCCACGGCCTGCACGCGGCTCCGTGGGTGTCCGACAAGCCCGCGGCGCACGTCACGCGGGCGGCCGCCTTCCTCGTGTGGGCGCAGGTGGAGTTCGGACACCTGTGCCCGATCTCCATGACCTACGCCGCGGTGCCGGTCCTCCGGACGGAACCGGAGGTCGCGGACATGTGGGTGCCCAGGCTCTCCGCCACCGCGTACGACCCGGAGCTGCGGCCCCCGGAGGACAAGTACGGCTGCTTGGCCGGCATGGCGATGACCGAGAAGCAGGGCGGGTCGGACGTGCGCGCCAACACCACGGCGGCGACGCCCGCGGGCGACACCGGCTGGTACCTGCTGACGGGTCACAAGTGGTTCTGCTCGGCCCCGATGAGCGACCTGTTCCTCGTCCTCGCGCAGACCCGCGCCGGGCCGACCTGCTTCGCCGTCCCCCGCGTGCTCGACGACGGGCGGCGGAACCCGTTCCTGCTGCAGCGGCTCAAGGACAAGATGGGCAACCGCTCCAACGCCTCCTCGGAGGTGGAGTTCGAGCAGACCTTCGGCTGGCGGCTCGGCGAGGAGGGCCGCGGCGTCGCCACGATCATCGACATGGTCGCCGCCACCCGGCTGGACTGCGTGCTCGGCTCGGCCGCCCTGCTGCGGCGCGCGGTCGCGGAGGCCACCTGGCACGCGGCGCACCGGTCGGCGTTCGGCGCGCTGCTCGCCGACGCCCCGCTGATGCAGGCCGTCCTCGCCGACATCGCGCTCGAGTCGGAGGCGGCCACGACGCTCGTGATGCGCCTCGCCGCCTCGGTCGACGCCCCCTCCGACGCCCACGAGCAGGCGCTGCGGCGGATCGGCCTGCCGATCGCCAAGTACTGGGTGTGCAAGCGGGCGCCGGGCGCGGTCGGCGAGGCCCTCGAGTGCCTCGGCGGCAACGGCTACGTCGAGGAGAGCGGCATGCCGCGGCTGTACCGGGAGGCGCCGCTCAACTCGCTCTGGGAAGGCGCGGGCAACATCCAGGCCCTCGACCTGCTGCGGGTGCTGGCCCGCGAGCCGGAGGCGGTCGCGGCGTGGCGCGAGGAGGTGTCCCGGGCGAACGGCGCCGACAAGCGGATCGAGGAGGCGCTCGCCGACACCGACGGCCTGCTCGCGGAGATCGCCGCCGACCCGGCGGCCGGGGTTCTCCACGCGCGCCGGCTCGCAGGGCGGATGGCGGTGCTGCTGCAGGCGTCGCTGCTCGTGCGCTTCGCCCCGCCGGAGGTGGCGGACGCGTTCTGCGCCAGCCGCCTGGGCGGGTCGCTGGAAGGCGCCTACGGCGCGCTGCCGTCCGGCCTGAACCTCAAGGCGATCATCGACCGGGCGACGCCGCAGCCGGGCTGACGGGCGCGACGGCCGGGCTCAGGCCGATGCGCCCCCTCACAGCTCGATCGAGCACTCCGGCACCTGTTGCGCGTCGACGACGCGCTCGCCGTCGACCTCGATCGTCAGCGTTCCCTCGCAGCCGGAGCCGGACAGCGTCCCGTCGAAGGTCGCCGTCGCGCTCTGGCCCTCCGTCGTGGTCCCGTCGCAGCTCGCAGAGCCGGTGAGGGTGGCGCCGTCGCGGGACATGTCGGTCGAGCACTCCGGGCCGCTCTCCAGCTCGATGCCTTGCTCGGCGAGTTGCTGGCTGATCCCTTCTTCCAGGGCGCGGGCGGCCGCCGAGTTGACGCTGTCGGACAGCTGGTCGGAGATCTCCGAGCAGCCGGTCACGGCGAGCACGGAGACGGCGGCGATGGACAGCAGTCTGCGCATTGGAGCGATGTTAGCGGGCGCCTCGCGAGCGGGCACAGGCCGCGGGTCGTCCGTATTCCGGACCCGATGCCCACATGATGGACTGGTCGCTAGGCAGGCGATCAACCCGCTGGCATGATGTGCGTTGTGATCGCTGTCACCCCGTTGCTCCTCGTGGCCCGGCGCCACGTCGACTACGGGCGCGTGTACAGCATGTCGTGTCGTTCCCTCTGACCGCGGCCTGATCCATCCGGCGGGCTCCGCGGTCCGCGCGGGCGGGGCTGGCGCGGCCCTCTGACGACCCGGCGCGGCCTCGCGGGCCCCTGTCTCCTTCGAGGGAACACACCACCGTGACGACCACGACGACACCACCGAAGCCTGTCCGGCGGCAGCGCGGCGAGGGCCAGTGGGCCCTCGGGTACCGCACCCCGCTGAACGCCAACGAGCAGACCAAGAACGACGACGACGGCCTGCACGTCCGCGACCGGATCGAGCGCATCTACGCCCACCGCGGGTTCTCCAGCATCGACCCGGCCGACCTGCGCGGCCGGTTCCGCTGGTGGGGCCTGTACACCCAGCGGCGGCCGGGCATTCCGGGCGGCCGGACGGCCGTCCTCGAGCCCGACGAACTGGACGACGAGTACTTCATGCTGCGCGTGCGCATCGACGGCGGCCGGCTGACCACCGAGCAACTCCGCGCGATCGCCGGAGTCTCGACGGAGTTCGCGCGCGACACCGCCGACGTGACCGACCGGCAGAACGTCCAGTTGCACTGGGTCCGCATCGAGGACGTGCCGGAGATCTGGCGGCGCCTCGAGGCGGTCGGGCTGTCCACGACCGAGGCGTGCGGCGACACCCCCCGCGTCGTCCTCGGGTCGCCGCTGGCCGGCATCGCCGCCGCCGAGGTCGTCGACCCGACGTGGGCGGTCGAGGAGATCCACCGGCGGTACGTCGGCTCGCCGGAGTTCTCCAACCTGCCCCGGAAGTACAAGTCGGCGGTCAGCGGGCTGCCCGACGTCGCACACGAGGTCCAGGACGTCGCGTTCGTCGGTGTCGAGCACCCCGAGCACGGTTCCGGGCTGGACGTGTGGGTCGGCGGCGGGCTGTCGACCAATCCCAAGCTGGCCAAGCGGCTCGGCGCGTGGGTGCCGCTGGGCGAGGTGCCCGAGGTCTGGGCCGCCGTGACGGCCGCCTTCCGGGACTACGGCTACCGGCGGCTGCGCGCGAAGGCCCGGCTGAAGTTCCTCGTCGAGGACTGGGGCGTCGAGCGGTTCCGCGATGTCGTGGAGCGGGAGTACCTCGGGCGGCGGCTGCTCGACGGGCCGGCCGTCCCGGTCCCCGAGCGTCCCGTCGACCACGTCGGCGTGCACCGGCAGCGCGACGGCCGGTGGTACGTGGGTGTGGCGCCGCTCGTCGGGCGGGTGTCCGGCACCGTGCTGGGGCGGCTGGCCGATGTCGCGGAGGCCCACGGCTCCCGGCGGGTGCGCACCACGCCGCACCAGAAGATCGTGGTCCTTGACGTCGAGCCGAACCAGGTCCAGTCCCTCGTCGACGCGCTGGACGCACTCGGGCTGCCGGCACGGCCCAGCCCGTTCCGGCGCGACACCATGGCCTGCACCGGGCTGGAGTACTGCAAGCTCGCGATCGTCGAGACCAAGGGCCTGGCCGCGGCCGCCGTCGCCGCGCTCGAGGCGCGGTTGGCCGACGTCGCGGGCCACCTCGACACCCCGATCACGCTGAACGTCAACGGCTGCCCGAACTCGTGCGCCCGCATCCAGGTCGCGGACATCGGCCTGAAGGGGCAGATCGTCGGCGGTGAGGAGGGCTTCCAGGTCCACCTCGGCGGCGGGGTCGGGCTGGACGCCGGCTTCGGCCGCAAGCCGCGCGGCCTCAAGGTCACGGCGGACGAGTTGCCGGACTACGTGGAGCGGCTCGTCCGGCGGTTCCTCGCCGCCCGCGAGCCCGGCGAGCGGTTCGCCCGGTGGGCGTCGCGGGCGCCGGAGGAGGACCTGAAGTGAGCGAGTCGCGGGCCGCGGTGCTGCACTGCCCCTACTGCGCCGCGGAGGACCTGTTCCCCCTCGAGCAGCACGGCGGCTGGGAGTGCCGCTCCTGCCTGCGGGCGTTCAGCGTCCGGCTGCTCGGGCTGACCGTCCGTACCGTTGAGAGCTCGCGGTGAGCCGCACGGCCACGGCGCCGGCCGGCCCGCCGGCGCAGCCCGAGAGCCTGGAGCGGTGGGCCGTCGCCGCGGGTCGCCGGCTGGAGGGCGCGGCGGCCACGGACATCCTGCGCTGGGCGCACGGCACCTTCGGCGAGGAGTTCGTGGTCACCGCCTCGATGGCCGACGGCGTGCTCGCCCATCTCGCCGCGCGCGCCGTGCCCGGCATCCGGGTGCTGTTCCTGGACACCGGGTACCACTTCGCCGAGACCATCGGCACCCGGGACGCGGTCGCGGCGGCCTACGACGTCACCGTCGAGACCGTCGCCCACCCGCTGCGGGTGCCCGAGCACGAGGCCGAGTACGGCCGGCTGCACGAGGTCGATCCCGACCTGTGCTGTGCGATCCGCAAGGTGTGGCCGCTGGACCGGGCGCTGCGGCCGTACCGGGCCTGGGCCGGCGGGGTGCGCCGTTCCGAGTCGGCGTCCCGGGCCGACACGCCGGTCGTCGGCTGGGACGCCAAGCGCCGGATGGTCAAGGTCAACCCGCTGGCCGCCTGGACGGACGAGCAGGTCGACGAGTACATCGCCGAGCACGGCATCCTGGTCAACCCGCTGCGCGAGATCGGGTACGCCTCCATCGGCTGCGCGCCGTGCACCCGTCCGGTCGCGCAGGGTGAGGATCCCCGCGCCGGCCGCTGGGCGGGGCGCAGCAAGATCGAGTGCGGGATGCACTGATGATCCTTTCTACGGCTGCGACCTGTCAGGCCGGACAACTCGCTGGCCTGGGTGAGCACAGCCGCTCGCCCGGACAACTCGGGGTGGGGCCATGACCTACCCGGTACTGCTCGGCGTCGCGGGCCGGCGGGTCGTCGTGGTCGGCGGCGGACCGGTGGCGGCCCGGCGAGCGG
>JBMCTR010000174.1:0-4884 GCA_048622955.1 Actinomycetota bacterium | reverse complement strand
CCTGGTGAGGAGGCGTTTCCGGTCTGGTGATCGGCGCGGTCTTCAAAACCGTTGAGGCCCGGACCACCGGGCCTGGCGGGTTCGATTCCCGTCCGCCTCCGCTGCCCGGCCTGTCGGGAGGCTGCTGATGGCCGTTCGGACCGTGCGGCTCACCGCGTACGCACGCGGTGGCGGGTGCGCCTGCAAGATTCCACCAGGTCAGCTGGACGCGTTGGTCACCGGCATGGGCGACGTAGGCCCGGGTTTCGCACCGAACGGCGAACTGGTCGTCGGGCTCGACAACGGCGATGACGCGGCCGTCGTGCGCATGGACAACGGAACTGCAATCGTCAGTACCGTCGATTTCTTCACCCCGGTTGTCGATGACGCGTATGACTGGGGACGAATCGCCGCGGCAAATGCGTTCTCGGACATCTACGCCATGGGCGGCGCCCCCGTTGTCGGTCTGAACCTGCTCATGTGGCCGCGCGAGGTGCTGCCGATGGAGCTCGCGTCCGAGGTGCTCCGCGGGGCCATGGACATCGCCGTGGCTGCCCGCTGCCATCTGGCGGGCGGCCACAGCATCGACGACGGCGACCCCAAATACGGCCTGGCGGTGACCGGCACGGCCGATCCCGAGCGGCTGCTGCGCAACGATCTCGGACGGCCGGGCGAGCCGCTTTCGCTGACCAAGCCGCTCGGCTCCGGGGTGCTGAACGCCAGGCACAAGGCCACCGGAGAGGTCTTCCCGGAGGCCGTCGAGTCGATGGCGACGCTGAACCGGGTGGCCTCCGAGGCGGCCGTCGCGGCCGGCGTGCGGTGCGCGACCGACGTGACGGGCTTCGGCCTACTGGGTCACCTGCTGAAGCTGGTGCGTGCCAGCGGCGTCAGCGCGGTGATGGACGCGGCGGCCGTGCCGTACCTCGAGGGTGCGCGGGCGGCCGTCAAGGACGGCTTCGTGAGCGGCGGGACGCGCCGCAACCTGGACTGGGCCGCGCCGCACTGCGACCTCACGGCCGTCGACGAGACCGAGCGGCTGCTGCTCGCCGACGCCCTGACGTCCGGGGGCCTGCTGGTCGCCGGCGAGATCCCGGGTGCGCCGGTGATCGGCGAGCTGCTGCCCAGGGGAGACGCTCTGATCACCGTCCGCTAGCTGGGAGGACGCCGAAGGTGCACGTCGTCGCCACCGCGGGGCATGTCGACCACGGGAAGTCCACCCTGGTGCGGCTGCTCACCGGCATGGAGCCGGACCGGTGGGCCGAGGAGCACCGGCGTGGCCTGACGATCGACCTCGGGTTCGCCTGGACGCGGCTGCCCTCCGGCGCGGAGCTCGCGATCGTGGACGTGCCCGGCCACGAGCGGTTCGTCCCCAACATGTTGGCCGGTGTCGGCCACGTTCCTGCGGCGCTGCTCGTCGTCGCGGCGGACGAGGGCTGGATGCCCCAGTCCGAGGAGCACCTGGCCGCGCTGCACGCGTTCGGCGTCCGGCACGGGGTCCTCGCCGTGTCCCGCTCCGACCTGGCGCCGCCGGAGCGTGCCATGGCGGAAGCGCGGGAACGGCTCGCCCGGACCTCCCTCGCCGGGGCGCCGACCGTCGCCGTCAGCGGGGCGACAGGGGAGGGCCTGGACGCGCTACGGGCGGAGCTCGACGCGCTGGCGGCCGTGCTGCCGGCACCGGACACCGGGGCGCCCGTCCGGCTGTGGGTCGACCGGTCGTTCGCCATCAAGGGCGCAGGAACCGTCGTGACGGGCACGCTCCCGGCGGGGACCATCGAGGTCGGCGACGAGCTGCGGATCAGCCGTACCGGACGCGCCGTCCGGGTGCGGTCGCTACAGACGCTCGGCCGGGACGTGCCGGCGGCCTCGGCCGTGGCGCGGGTGGCCGTGAACCTGCGGGGCGTGGACCGGCACGACGTGGTGCGCGGCGACGCGCTGGTCGGCGGTGCGCCGTGGAAGTCGACCGACACGGTGGACGTGCGGCTGCACGCCCCGGCGAATCGGCTGCCCCGGCACGCCATGCTGCACGTCGGCTCGGCCGCCGTGTCCGTCGTCGTGCGACCACTGGGCGAGCTCACTGCTCGCCTCCGCCCGGCGGAGGCACTGCCCCTCACGGCCGGCGATCGCGGGCTGCTGCGGGACCCTGGACGGCATCTGATCGTGGCAGGTGTCACTGTGCTGGACGCGGCGCCGGCGCCGCTGCGCGGCCGGGGAGCGGCGCGTGCCCGGGGTGACGAGCTGGAGCGGCTGTCGGTCGAGGAACGGTCGCGGGCCGAACTGCGCCGCCGGCGGTTCATGGCAGAGGCCGAGTTCGGGCCGCTCGGGCTGGCGCCCGTCGGCCGTCCCGTCGCCGGCGGCTGGCGCGCCGATCCAAGTGCGTGGCGTGACCTTCCGCGGACGCTGGCCGTGGAGGTGGCCGAATGGGAAGAGGCCCGGCCGCTGGAGCGGGGCATGCCAGCCGAGGCGGCCCGGCAGCGGCTCGGCGTGCCCACCAACGAGGTGCTGGGTACGGTGGCGGCCGGCACGGGCATGCGCCTCGCAGACGGGCGGGTGACGTCGCGGTCGGACGATGCGCTGCCAACCCGGGTCTCCGCCGTCCTCGCCGAGCTGGAGCAACGGTGGCGGGCGGAGCCGTTCGTGGCTCCCGGTGCCGAGGAACTGCGAGACCGCGGGCTGGGACCGCGGGAGGTCGCGGCGGCCGCCCGCGCGGGGCGGCTGCTCCGGCTCGGGGACGGCGTGGTGCTCCCGCCGGACGCGGACGCCAGGGCGTTTGAGGTGCTGTGCGGGCTTCCCGGCCCGACGTTCACGCTGTCGGAGGCGCGCCAGGCCCTGGGCACGACCAGGAGGGTTGCCGTACCGTTGCTCGAACTGCTGGACCGGCAGGGCAGGACCGAGCGCATCTCGGCGGACGCGCGCCGGGTGGTGCGCGATGGGTGATCCCGGTGTGGACTCGCAGGACGTGCGGCGGCTGGTGCCGCGCACGGACCGCGTGCTCGCGGACCCCCGGCTGGCCGCCGAGCGGGACCGGCTCGGTGCGACGGTGGTCAAGCGCGCCGTCACAGCCGCGCAGGAGCAGGTCCGGCAGGGCAGGATCGATCCCGACGCCGTCGTGGACACCGCCCGCGCACTGCTGCCGCCCGCCGCCACGTCGCTGCGGCCGGTGATCAACGCCACGGGCGTGCTGCTCCACACCAACCTCGGCCGCGCACCGCTGTCCGCAGCCGCCGTGGAGGCGCTGGGCCAGGCCGCCGGAACGACCGACCTCGAGCTCGATCTCGCCACCGGCCGCCGGAGCGGGCGCGGGGCCGGTGTCGCGGCCGCCCTGCTGGACGCGGTTCCTACCGCTGGAGCCGCGCATGTGGTCAACAACGGCGCGGCGGCGCTGTACCTGTGCGCGGCGGTGCTCGCGCAGGACAGGGAGATCGTGATCAGCAGGGGCGAGCTGGTGGAGATCGGCGACGGGTTCCGCATCCCGGAGCTCCTCGAGGCCGCTGGCACCCGCCTCCGCGAGGTCGGCACGACCAACCGCACGTCACTGCGGGACTACAGCGACGCGGTGGGGCCGGACACCGCCTTCGTGCTCAAGGTGCACCCGTCGAACTTCGTGTTGAGCGGCTTCACCTCGGCGGTGCCGGTGGGTGAGCTGAGCGGGCTCGGCGTCCCGCTGGTCGTCGACATCGGTTCCGGGCTGCTCGCGCCCCATCCGGCGCTGCCCGGCGAGCCGGACGCGGCCACCGTGCTGCGCCACGGCGCGGACGTGGTCACGGCGAGCGCCGACAAGCTCCTCGGCGGCCCGCAGGGCGGTCTGCTGCTGGGGCGGGAGGACATCGTGCACCGGCTGCGCCGGCACCCGATCGCCCGTGCGGTGCGGGTGGACAAGCTCACCCTCGCCGCGCTCGAGGCCACCCTGATCGGCCCGGCGTCCCCGACCCGCAGCGCCCTTGGTGCCGGCGAGGACGAGCTGCGGGCGCGGGCCGAGAAGATCACGGCCGTCCTCGCGTCCCAGGGGGTGGACGCGGCCGCGCGGCCGGCGACCGCGGCGGTCGGCGGGGGTGGCGCTCCCGGGGTGACGCTGCCGAGCCACGCCGTCGCACTGCCCCCTGACTATGCCGACGCCCTGCGGGGCGCGGAACCGCCTGTCGTCGGCCACCTGGACCAGCAGCAGTGCCTGCTGAACCTGCGGTCGGTCCCGCCCGATCAGGACGAGCGGCTCATCGCTGCCGTGCTGTCCGTCCGTCCCCGTTGAGCAGCCGCCGGGCCTGGGCGCTCGCGTCCGCGGCCAGCCTGTCGGGGTCTGCCGTGAGTAGCCGGCCGTCCTCGACCACGGTGCGCCCGTTGACGAGCAGCAACGCCAGCGGTGGCGGCGAGCCCAGGACGAGCGCGGCGACGGGGTCCGCGATGGACGAATGGCCGAGGCCGTCGATCCGCCAGACCGCGAGGTCGGCCAGCTTGCCGGGCTCGAGCGAGCCGATCTCGGCGGCGCGGCCGAGCACCGCGGCGCCTCCCATCGTCCCGTGCCATAGCGCCTGCCGGGCGGTGAGCGCCGCGGGGCCCTGTCGGGCCCTGGCGAACAGCAGCGCGGCCCGGACCTCCGCGACCAGCGAGCCGGCCTCGTTCGATGCGGCCCCGTCCACCCCGAGGCCCACGGGGACGCCGGCCGCCCGCATCTCGGGCAGCTTCGCGATGCCCGCGCCGAGCCGGGCGTTGGACGACGGGCAGTGCGCGACTCCGGTGCCGGTCTCGGCGAACCGGGCGATGTCCGGGTCGCTCAGGTGGACGCAGTGCGCCATCCACACGTCCGGCCCCAGCCACCCGAGCCCGTCGAGGTACTCCGTGGGGCTGACGCCGAACTTCTCGCGGCAGTAGTCGTCCTCCTCGGCGGTCTCGGCGCCGTGGGTGTGCAGCCGG
>JBMCTR010000173.1:0-4886 GCA_048622955.1 Actinomycetota bacterium | reverse complement strand
GCCTTGACATGCGCGGCGGTGGGCGCGTGCGCGTCGCCGAACACGTGCGGGTGGCGGCTGACCAGCTTGTTCACGATGCCCGCTGCGACATCGTCGATCGAGTACGGGTCGGTGTCCTGCTCCTCGGCGATGCGGGCGTGGAAGACCACCTGCAGCAGCAGGTCGCCGAGCTCCTCGCGCAGGTGCTCGGGGTGCGCCTCGATGGCCTCGAGGGTCTCGTACGCCTCCTCGATCAGGTACGTGGCGAGCGACCGGTGGGTCTGCTCCCGGTCCCACGGGCAGCCTCCGGGCGAGCGGAGCCGGTCCATGACGGCGACCAGGTCGAGCAGGCGCGCTCCCGGCAGGTCGTACGCGCCGACGATCACCTCGACGTCCGGCTGCCGCTCGCCCTGGGCCGCTCTCCCGGCGACCTCGGCGGCGAGGCCGTCGGCCAGCCCGGGATCGCCGTCCGGCGAGCCGAGCCACACGACCGTGCGGTCCGCGGCCAGGTCCACCAGCGCTCGCGCCTCGGGCGGTCCGCTTGCCTCGATCGCGATGCCCGCCGCGGCCAGTGCGTCCGCCTGCGGGTGCTCGGCGTCGGCCGCGAGCACGCGGCCCGATCGCAGGGCGTCCCACGCCTCGGCGGTCAGCAGGCCCGGGGCCACGCGCGGGCTGGTGATCAGCAGGATGAGCCGGGAGGCGCTCACTGGTTCGCCGGCGTGTCCTGGGCGAGCTCCGCGGCCGGCACCGAGACCGAGCCGCTGGCCTCGGTGTCCAGCATGGTGCCCGTCCAGTCGCCGTACCTCGGGTTGACCTCGACGCCCTCCTCGGCCGACGCCTCCTCCAGCAACTGGGCATAGGCGTCGTTGCCGCCCACCTTCTCGACGAGCAGCGTCTCGCGGACGGCGTCGCGCAGCGCGTCCTCGGAGAGCAGGTTCTGCGCCAGCAGCGGCGTCAGGTCGCCGTCCGGCGCCTGAGCGACGAGCTGCTCGTCGATGAAACTGTCGATCTCCGCTTCGGTCACGGTGACGTCCGCCAGGTCGGCGACCGTGTCGCCCAGCCGGTAGTTGATCATGCGGTTGAGCACGGTCGCCTGGACGGTCGACTGGTCGGCCGTCACGTCCCGGCGCGCCACCCGGGAGACCTCCCGCACCTCGTCCTGGAGCTCCGTCACCGTGATCCGCTCGTCGCCCACGACTGCGGCGGCGCCCAGTTGCTCGGTGTCACATGCGGTTACCGAGCCGGCGAGGACGGCGCTGAGCGCGACGGCGGCGATACGACGGTAGGGCAACACGGTTCGATCCTCGTGGCGGGTTTTCGGCAGGCCACCGGAAATCCTACGCAAGGCGTGCACGCTGCGCCCGGACCCCCTCCGCGGTGGTTCGATCACGTTCGGCAGGATTGGCCTCGCTGCAACAGGCCCGCAGACCTCGTGGCGTGGGGGCAACCCTGCCGAACGTGATCGAACCGAGGGTCGCACCTCAGGCGGCGGCGGGCGTCGGGACGAGCACGTCGTCGATCACCCTGCGGGCCCAGGCGAGCAGCTCCACGTCCCGCAGCGGCGCGCCGCCGACCGGCGCGGTCTTGGGCCGGGGCACCAGCATGGTCGACGCCGCCTCCTTCACCAGCGACTTCGGGTACAGCCGCGTCAGGCGCACCCGCTGCGAGTCGGCGAGCGACACCGGGCCGAACCGCACGTGGTTGCCCTGGACGGTGACCTCGCGCAGCCCGGCGGCCCGCGCGTGCACCCGCAGCCGGGCGACCTCGATCAGGTTCTCCACGACCGGCGGCGGGGCGCCGTACCGGTCGACGAGCTCCTCGCGCACCTCCTCGACCGCCGCCGCGTCCGCGGCCTCGGACAGCCGCCGGTACGCCTCGAGCCGCAGCCGCTCGCTCGGCACGTAGTCCACCGGAATGTGCGCATCGACGGGAAGCTCGATGCGGACCTCCTCCATCTCCGCCGCGCCGTCGCCCTTGTACTCGGCCACGGCCTCGCCGACCAGCCGCACGTACAGGTCGAACCCGACGTCGGCGATGTGCCCGGACTGCTCGGCGCCGAGCAGGTTGCCCGCGCCCCGGATCTCCAGGTCCTTCATCGCGACCTGCATTCCCGCGCCGAGGTCCGTGTGCGACGCGATGGTCGCCAGCCGCTCGTGCGCCTGCTCGGTCATCGGCTTGTCCGGCGGGTACATGAAGTACGCGTACGCCCGCTCGCGGCCCCGCCCGACCCGGCCGCGCAGCTGGTGCAGCTGCGACAGGCCCAGCCGGTCCGGCTGGTCCACGATCAGCGTGTTCGCGTTCGAGATGTCGAGCCCGCTCTCGACGATCGTGGTGCACACGAGCACGTCGACCTCGCGGCGCCAGAACGCGTCGATCACCTGCTCCAGGCGGTGCTCCCCCATCCGGCCGTGCGCCGACTCGACCCGCGCCTCCGGCACCAGTTCGCGCACGTGCGCCGCGATCTTCTCGATGGTGTCGATCCGGTTGTGCACGAAGAAGACCTGGCCGTCGCGCATCAGCTCCCGCCGGATCGCCGCGGCCACCTGCTTGTCGTCGTACACCCCCACGTAGGTCAGCACGGGGTGCCGCTCCTCGGGCGGCGTCATGATCGTGGACATGTCGCGGATGCCGGTGACCGACATCTCCAGCGTCCGCGGGATCGGCGTCGCCGACATCGTCAGCACGTCGACGTTCGCCCGCAGTTGCTTGAGCTTCTCCTTGTGCTCGACGCCGAACCGCTGCTCCTCGTCCACGACCAGCAGGCCCAGGTTCCTGAACCGGACGTCCCCGGTCAGCAGCCGGTGGGTGCCGATCACGACGTCGACCGTCCCGTCCGCGACGCCGCGGATCACCTCCTCGGCCTCCTTGTCGGTCTGGAACCGCGAGAGCGCACGGACGTTCACCGGGAACTGCGCGAACCGCTCGGTGAACGTCGTGTAGTGCTGCGACACCAGCAGCGTCGTCGGGACGAGCACCCCGACCTGCTTGCCCTCCTGCACCGCCTTGAACGCGGCCCGTACCGCGATCTCGGTCTTGCCGTAGCCGACGTCGCCCGAGATCACCCGGTCCATCGGGACGGCGCGCTCCATGTCCTGCTTGACCTCGTCGATGACGGTGAGCTGGTCCGGCGTCTCGACGTAGGCGAACGCGTCCTCGAGCTCCCGCTGCCACGGCGTGTCCGGGGCGAACGCGTGCCCGGGAGCCGCCTGCCGCGCCGCGTACAGCTTGATCAGCTCGGCGGCGATCTCGCGCACGGCCTTGCGGGCACGGCCCTTCCGCTTCGCCCAGTCGGCGCCGCCGATACGGTCGAGGGCGGGCGTCTCGCCGCCGACGTACCGGGTCACCTGCGCGAGCTGGTCGGTGGGGACGAACAACCGGTCAGTGGGTTGCCCCCGCTTCGACGGGGCGTACTCGATCACCAGGTACTCGCGGACGGCACCCTGCACGGTGCGGCTCGTCATCTCCACGTACCGCCCGACGCCGTGCTGGTCGTGCACCACGAAGTCGCCGGGCTTGAGCTGCAGCGGGTCGACCTGGTTGCGGCGCCGGCTCGGCAGCCGGCGCATGTCCTTGGTGGACGTCCGCTGGCCGGTGACGTCGTCCTCGGTCAGCACGACGAGACCGACGTCGGCGGCGACGAAGCCGTGCAGCAGCGTCCCGGTGGTGACGTAGACAATCCCGGGTGCGGGCGGCGCGTCGAGCGCGTCCACGAGCCGGGACGGGACGTCCGCCTCGCCGAGCACCTCGCTGATCCGCTCGGCCGTGCCGTGCCCGCCGGTGACCACGACCGCCCGGTGCCCGAGGGCAAGCCAGCCCTTCAGGTCGGCCAGCGCCCGCTGGGTGTCGCCGCGGTAGGTGTCCGCATCGGAGGCAGCGACCTGCCTCGTCTCGACACCGTCGCCGGCCTCGGCGAGCTCCTCGTCGAGCCCGAACGGGCTGACGCTCCACCACGGCAGGCCGAGGTCGATGGCGTGGCCGCGCACCTCGGCGAGCGTCCGGAAGGCCGACGCGCCGAGGTCGATGGGCGTCCTGCCGCCGTCCGCGGCCGCCGCCCAGGACGCGCCGAGGAACTCCTGGCTGGTGGCGACCAGGTCGTGGGCGCGGGTGTGGACGCGCTCCGGGTCGCAGACGAGGACGTGCGTCCCCTCCGGGACCAGGTCGAGCAGCAGTTCCATCCGGTCGACGAGGACGGGCGCCAGCGACTCCATGCCCTCGACCGCGACGCCGGAGGCGATCTTGTCGAACAGCTCGGCCAGCTGCGGGTGCTCGTTCGCGAGCTTCGCGGCGCGTTGCCGGACCTCGTCGGTGAGCAGCAACTCGCGGCACGGTGGCGCCCACAGGCCGTCCTCGGCCGCCTCCAGGGAGCGCTGGTCGGCGACCGCGAAGTACCGGATCTCGTCGATCTCGTCGCCCCAGAACTCGACCCGCAGCGGGTGCTCCTCCGTCGGCGGGAAGACGTCGACGATGCCGCCGCGAACGGCGAACTCGCCGCGCCGTTCGACCAGGTCGACCCGGGTGTACGCGGCGCCGGCGAGCCGCTCGACGAGGTCCTCGAGATCGATCTCGTCCCCGGTGCGGACGCGGACGGGGGTGAGGTCGGCCAGCCCGGCGACCTGCGGCTGCAGCACGCTGCGCACCGGAGCGACGACCACGCGCAGCGGCCCGCCGAGCGCGTCGTCGCTGTTGTCGCCGTGCACGAGCCTCCGCAGGACGGCGAGCCTGCGGCCGACCGTGTCGCTGCGCGGGGACAGCCGCTCGTGCGGCAGCGTCTCCCACGCGGGGTACTCCGCGACGCTGTCCGGCGGCAGCAGCGACCGCAGCGCGCCGACTAGGTCCTCGGCCTCCCGTCCGGTTGCCGTGACCGCGAGCACCGGCCGCCCGGCGCCGACGTCACCGTCGGCCAGAGC
>JBMCTR010000172.1:0-4949 GCA_048622955.1 Actinomycetota bacterium | reverse complement strand
GCGGCAGGGGCTCGCCGCTGCGCGGCCACCGGCCGGTCGGGCACCCAGACGCCGGCCTCGGCAAGCTCCGCGCCGTGGGCGGCGAAGACCTCGCCCGGCGGCCCGCTCGCGACCACGCCGCCGCCCGGCGCCAGCACGACCACCCGGTCGACGAGCGGCAGCGCCTCGGCCACCCGGTGCTCGACCAGGACGGTCGTCACGTCCGCCGCCTGCTGGGCGGCGGCGACGGCCGTGCGGACGAGAGCCGCCCCGGCGGGGTCGAGATTGGCGGACGGCTCGTCGAGCAGCAGCAGTCGCGGCCGCAAGGCGAGCACGCCGGCCAGGGCGAGCCGCTGCTGCTCCCCGCCGGACAGGTGGTCCGTACGGCGCCCGCGACCGTACGGGAACCCGACGGCCGCGAACGCCTCGTCGACCCGCGGCCAGATGTCCTCGAGCGGCACCGCCCGGTTCTCCAACCCGAACGCGACGTCATCACCCGCCCGGGCCATCACGAGCTGGGTCTCGGGATCCTGCAGCACCAGGCCCGTGCGGTCCCGCGCCTCGCGGGGGTCCAGCCCGTCGACGGTGAGCCGTCCCGACGCCTCGCCCGCATCGGCCGGGTCCAGCAGTCCGGCGAGGGCCATCAGCAGGGTGCTCTTCCCCGCCCCGGACGGGCCGAGCAGCAGCACCCGTTCGCCCGGCTCGATGACCAGGTCGAGCCCGCTCAGCGCGGGCGCGCGGCGTCCGGCGTGTCGCCAGCCCCACGCCCGCGCCTCGACGCGGGCCCCGGTCAGAGGGCGCTCCGCTCCCGGCCTGCCGGGAACGCGTCCAGCACCCCGGTCCGCGCGAGCCGGCGGACCAGGTACCAGGAGCCGAGCCCGGCGATCACGACGGAACTGGCCGTGAGCACCACGTAGTACGTGCCGATCCAGCCCGCCGTCCAGTCGCGGTACCAGTAGAACCAGTCGAGGGACGCGGCCGCCACACCGGCCGCCGCGGCGGCGGCCATCGCGACCGGCAGCCCGTACCGCCGGTACCGGGTGGCGAGGAACACCACCTCGGGCGCGAGGCCCTGCAGCAGGCCGTAGACGACGACCGACCAGCCCCACGGCGTGCCGAGCAGCGCGCTGACGAGTGACGCGACCAGCGAGGTGAACACGGCCGCGCCCGGCTTGCGGATGATGAGCATGCCGAGTACGCCCGGGACCAGCCACACGCCGTACATGAACGCCTGCGCGGGCGGGAAGGCGGTGAACGCGCCGCCCACGGCGGTCCACAGCAGGTTCCACGCCCAGAACACGACGCCGATCGCCACCGCAAGGACGGCCGCGACGACGACATCGACGGTGCGCCAGGACCGGCGCTCGGCCAGTTGACCTTCGGTCATGGTGAGCCTCCTGTTCATGTCATCGACCAGGAGGAGATGGCTGCGCGCTCTCGAACCGGCCACCTGTGCGTGGACTGTGAGGCGGCGGTTCGACGACTCCCTTCGCCGGCATGACCCGGATCAGGTTCGGAGGGTCTGCAGACACGGTGCCTGCACTCTCAGCGCTGTAGCGCTCCCCTGTCAGGTTGAGTTGTCACGACCATGATAGCCGTCCGCGGACCACGGGGCGATCGCCGCGATCCCCCAACCGCTGCACGCGGCGGCGACCCTGGGTACACTGCCCGCTGCGGGGGCACGCGGCCCTTGAACCGTCCGACGAGCCCGAGGTGCAACAGCCCACGATGCCGCTCTTACCGCACCGTACCGCCGTGGCGGTGGCCGTCCTCGCGAGCACGCTGAGCATCCTGAGCGTGGCCGGCTGCCTGCACGACGACGACCCGATGGACATCTCCACCGAGCCGCGGAGCGCCAAGAACGGCCTGGACGACCTGTCGCCGGGCGAGGCCGTCGACACCGTGATCGACACGCTCGAGGCGAAGGGCTCGTTCCACGTCACCGGCACCATGGACGAAGGCGCCGCCATCGACATGACCTACGTCGTCGGCGAGGGTGCCACCGGGACGATCGGGGATTCCGCGGACGACTCGACTCCGGTCGAGTTCGTGTCGGCCGACGGCCGCATCTACGTTACCGGCGATGAGCAGTTCCTGGCCCAGACGGTCGGCGAGGAGGCGGCGGAGACCATTGGCGGCAAGTGGGTGCTGCTCGGGGACGAGTCGGCTGCGCAGTTCGACGTGCTCGCCGACGGCCGGCGGTTCGCCGAGGCTTTGCTGAGCCCGTCCGGCGGGCAGGCCCGGATCACCGGCGTGCGCGACGTCGACGGCTCGCCCGCTGTCGGGCTGCTGTTCCACGACTCAGGCACGACGCTGTGGGTCGCGGCCGAGGGCGACCCTGTCCCGCTGCGGCTGGAGAAGAAGGGTGCGTCCGGCGGCACCGGCGTGCTCCGGTTCACCGACGTGGGCGCCGACGTCGATTTGACCGTCCCGGCCGACGAGGACGTCGTCGACGCCGCGGATCTGCCCGAGGAGTAGGCCGCAGGCGGTCCGGCTTTCGCTGCCCGCGATGCTGCGCTGCACGGCCGACGTGGCACAGTTGTCTTGTGAACGATGGTGTGCTTCCGGCGCTCGTCAGCGAGGCCATGCGGCGGACGTCGCTGGTCTGGCTGACCTACGCCGACGACGGACGGCAGCGTCCGGTGTGGCACGCCTGGGGCGAGGGCATCGCCTACGTCGTGTCGGGAGGCCCCGAGCAACCGCTGCCGGGGATCCTGGACGTGGAACGTGTCGTCGTGACGGCGCGCGCCAAGGAGACGGGCGCCCGGCTGGTGTCGTTCGTTGCCCATGCCGACACGCTCGTCCCGTGGACCGAAGAGTGGCGGATCGGGGTGGAAGCGCTCCGCCCGGCCCGGTTGAACGCCGCCGCCGGTGCCGCCCTGGCCGAGGTGTGGGCGGCGGAGTCCACCGTTACCCGGCTGACCCCGACCGGTGAGCTGGTCGAGCAGCCGGGCTCGTACTTCTCCGGGTCCCTGGCCGCGCCGCCGGTCGACTCGCCCGCCACGACGGCCGGGCCGCGGCCGTGGGTGGCGCACCGCCGCACCCGGGGAGCCCCCCGCCTGTAGCCCGGCTAGGCTCCGGCCGTGGAGCTCATCGGGCCGCTGGCCGTTGGCGTGACCAGGGCGGTGAGCCGTCTCGACACCGCAGGCGGGTCGGCCGTCCCGTTCGCCGGCCCCGCGATCGTCGCGGTGAACCACACGACGATCGTGGACGTCGCCCCCGTGCTCGCCGCGCTGTACCGGTCCGGGCTGCGGCCGAGCCGGCCGTGCGGCCGGGACGGGTGCGCGTCGGCGCACGGGCACGTACGGTTCCTCGCCACCGAGTTGCTGTTCGCGCACCCGGTGCTCGGGCCGCTCGTCCGGCACGCCGGCTTCGTCCCGGTCGGCAACGGACGCGGCGCCGTCGGCGCCTTCCGCGCGGCCCTCGCCGCCCTGGCCAGGGGTGAGATCATCGGGATCTACCCGGAGGGCGATGTCACGGCGGGGGCCGACGGCGCACCACGCCGGTTCCGCGTGGGGGTCGGCAAGCTCGCACAGGCGTCGGGGGCCACGATCGTCCCGGTCGCCCACCACGACGCCCGGGCGATCGGCGCCGGCTCCACCGCACGGAGCCTTGTCGGCGCCGTGAGCTCGGTGGTGCGCCGCCCGGTCGTGCGGGTCCGGGTGGGGACTCCGATCCGGGCCGCCGAGTACGCGGGCCGGACGCTTGCCGAGACCGTCGCGCTCGTTCAGGGCCGGGTGACGGCGGTGTGGCATTCGATCGCCCGTTGAGCAGCCCCGTTGCGCGCTCCGCAGCGCAGGGCGGGCGTCGGTGCGGCGTGCCCGGCCGTTGAGTATTTGGCATCAGCGGGAGTTGACCAGGCATTATGTCAGCACCATGGCAGCACCGTGCCGGTACCATACGGTCTTGGCAGGGAATGGACAGGGCATGACGGGGAACGACGGGAATGGAGGTGTTCATTGCACACCCTGGTGCTGAACGCCTCCTACGAGCCGCTGGCGGTGGTGTCAGTACGCCGGGCGGTGGTCCTCGTCCTGACCGAGAAGGCTGTGGCCGAGCATGTCGACGGGGAGCGCGTCTTCCGCTCGGCCAGCCGCGAGGTCCCGCTGCCGCTGGTCGTCCGACTGCTGCGCTTCGTCCGGGTTCCGTACCGGCGGCGCGTGCCGTGGTCGCGGCGGGGCGTGCTGCAGCGCGACGGGCACCGCTGCGCGTACTGCGGCGACCGGGCGTCCACCGTTGACCACGTGACGCCGGTGTCCCGCGGCGGGGAGGCACGCTGCTGGATGAACACGGTCGCGGCCTGCCCGTCCTGCAACCAGGCCAAGGCCGCCCGGACGCCGTCCGAGGCGCGGATGCGGCTGCTGGTCCAGCCGTACGAGCCGAAGGCGAAGACCGCCCTGGTGCTCGCGCTGGGGATCAAAGCGCCCGACGACCTTCCCGCCCACCTGGTCCCGGTGCTCGCGTGACACCGCCGTCGTGATCACGCGAGTACACTGGCCGGCATGTCCTCTCCGGTACCGGGGCTGCCCCACGGGCTGAGCATCGGCAAGTACGACACGTACGAGCAGGCGCAGCGCGCCGTCGACTACCTTTCCGACCAGCGGTTCCCGGTCGAGAACCTGGCGATAGTCGGGACGGATCTCCGCCAGGTGGAGCGGGTCACCGGCCGGATGACGTGGGGCAAGGCCGCGCTCGGCGGGCTGGCCACCGGGGTGTGGATCGGCCTGCTGATCGGCCTGCTGATCGGGCTGTTCACCGACGAGGGATGGGTGCAGATCATCCTGTTCAGCATGGCGTGGGGTGCGGCCTTCATGGCTGTGCTCGGGGTCGTCGGCTACGCCATGACGGGAGGCCGGCGCGATTTCACGTCGCGCAGTGTCACGATCGCGGGGCAGTACGAGATCTTCTGCGCCCACCAGCGTGCCGAGGAGGCCCGCGACCTGCTGGCCAGGTTCGCCCTGCAGAACTGA
>JBMCTR010000171.1:0-4980 GCA_048622955.1 Actinomycetota bacterium | reverse complement strand
CGGTCGCCGAACTCGTCGAGCGCCTGGCGGAACAGGTGGTGCGGGTTGGACATCGTGATCATCTCTCCTGACGGCTCGGGCGTTGCTTGCTCCACAGGGTGAACCGGATCACCGGCAGGAACCCCAGGTGCTTCTCGGCGGCGGGCCGGCTCATGTCGCTGAACAACGTCGCGAGCGGTACCGGTGGGGCCGCGTTGATGCGATGGTTGGCCATTGCGCGGTAGTAGCCGCGGCCGCGTGCCGTCGGCAGCGTGGCCGCGAGCCAGGGCTGGCCCAGTTCGTGCTCGACGAACAGCGCACCGATGCAGACCGGGCCGTCGCTGTCGTAGCCCACCCACAGGCGGAGGCGGTCCTCGCCGAGGATGCGGTCGTCGAGCAGCGAGCCGGGCCGGTAGGGCTGCAGCTCCTCGAACGGAAAGCCGTCGACCGCCACCCGGCTCCAGTCGTCGATCCGCTCCGGGCTGTCGGCCTCGACGATCCGCAATCCCTCGGGCATGGCGTCATCCACCGGGCCGGACGGGGGCCGTACAAGCATCGGCGGGTGGCCTTCGAGTTGCCAGCCGTGGCCCCGTAGGTCGGGAGTGGGCCAGGCGCTGTACAGCGTCACTATGCCGGTGCCGGCCCCGTAGAAGTCGTCGAGGACCTCCAGGAGCTCACCGGCATCCTCCTGGTCCACGGGCCGCAGCAGCACCGCGGTGTTGAGCAGGAAGCCGGTCGGGCGCCCGAGGTCGGCGGCGGCGACATCGTCCCGCTCCAGCGTCCGTCCACCGAGCGCGCGCACCGGGCCGAGGTTGGACGCGGCGAAGCTGTGGACGTAGCGGTTCACCAGCGTGTCGCCGACGGGAGTGTCGGGCTCCCAGCCCGCTCGCAGGCCGGGCTGCGTGTAGATCGCCATCGCTCGTCACCCCGCCAGCAGGTAGAAGCGCCAGAAGTCGTTCTCGATGTCGAGCACGCGCACGTCGGCGAACCCCGCCTGGCGCGCGTAGTCCCGCAGCGTGTCGGGACGCAGCACCGCCCCGGTCGCCGCCGAGTGCGTGCCGGTTCGGCTGGCGGGCAGGCAGTGGAGCAGGCTGAAGCCGTAGTACAGCCGGTCCAGGTCGTCCCCGGGAGCGGTGAACTCCTCCCCGGCGCGCACGTCTCCGATCAGCACGACGCCGTCGTCGGTCAGCTGCCGGCGGATCGCGGCCAGGACGTCGACGGGATGCGGGACGTCGTGCAGCGCCTCGAACATCACGGCCGCGTCGTAGACCCTCTCCGGGCCGGTGTCGTCCGCGGCATCGGCGACGCGGAAGGTCACCCGGTCCGCAACGCCCGCCTCGACCGCGTTGTCCTGGGCGCGGTTGATGGAACCGGCGTCGGCGTCGAGGCCGTCGACTCGGATCTTCGGGTAGGCCCGAGCGAGGTGCACCGACGACCAGCCGCTGCCGCATGCCACGTCCAGCACCCGCGCCGGCGGATCGGCCGCCAGCCGCTCGGCCAGGCCCGGCGCCGCCGGGATCCAGGTGTCGGCCAGCTCGTGCTCGAACATGGGCCGGTTCAGTGACTCGATGTGGTCGCGGATCTCGTCGCCGTAGTCGGCGAACTCGACACCCGCGCCGGTACGGTAGGCGTGCACCAGCTTCTGGAGCACTGACCCGATGCTGGCCAGGGCCATGGTCATGGGAGCCGCGTGGAACGGGCTGGTGCTGTCGAGCAGCACCTCGCGATGCGACTCGTCGAGCGAGTACCGGCGCTGGTCCGGGCCGCGGGTCGGGTCGTCGACCGCGAGGATCCCGGATGCCGCTTGCTGCTCGAGCCACTCGCGGGCGTAGCGGGCGTCCACGCCGGCACGCGAAGCCACCTCGGAAGGCGTCCCGGGGGCTTCGGCGAGCGACGAGTACAGGCCGAGCCGGAGGCCCAGCCACACCGCCAGCATCTCGAAGCCGGCGGCGGTACCGGCGACCAGCGTCTCGGCGAGAGCTTCCCTGGGGTCGGTTTGGGGCGCGGCAGTGGTATCGACGGTCGTCATCGTCGATCCCTCCTCTTGAGTCAGTTGTCCGGTTGCTGACCTCGCCACGATGCGCCGGCCGGCGTGCGCGGCGGTTGCAGCTCGCGTGCGGCGGAATTGGGTGGATAGTGTTAAGCAGCGAGCGTCGGCACGGAGGAGCGAAACGTGCAGTTCCGGGTGCTCGGCCCGCTGGAGGTGCGTTCCCGGGGTGAGGTGCACCGGCTAGGGAGCGCCAAGCAGCGCATGCTGCTGGCGGCGCTGCTGATCGAGCCCGGGAAGGCCGTGACCGCCGACCGCCTGATCGACCTGTTGTGGGGCGAGGATCCGCCGCCCTCGGCACGGAACAGCCTGCAGACGTACGTCGCACGGGTGCGGGCGGAGCTCAGCCGATGGCAGGTTGCTGGTCGGCTGGCGACGTACGGGTCGGGATACGCCCTGGAGGTGGATCCGCAGGAGGTCGACTCGGTGTGCTTCGAGCGGCTGCTCGCGCACGCCCGGACGGCGGACGACCCCGCGCAGGCGGCAGCCGCCTCCGGCGAGGCGCTGGCCTTGTGGCGCGGGCCCGCGTTCGCGGATCTCGCCGACAGCGGTCGGGGCGAAGGGATCTCGCTGCGGCTGGACGAGCTGTGGCTGGAGGCGTTCCAGCTCAGGGTCGACGCGCTGCTGGAGCTGGGCCGCCGCACGGAGGCGATCGCCGATCTGGAGGCGGCCGCCCAGGACTATCCGCTGCAGGAGCGGCTCCACGAGCAGCTCGTTCGGGCGCTCGCCTCCGGCGGGCGTACCGCGGAGGCTCTCGAGCACGCGTACCGTTTCCGGCGCCGCCTCGCGGACGAGACCGGCCTCGACCCCTCCCCGCGGCTGGCTGCCCTCGAGCAGGACGTACGGCAGCAGGCGCCCGGTGCGCTGCCAGAGCCGGAAGAGCCTCCGCGGCTTGTGGCCGGCAACCTGCTGCCGGAGTCCGCCACCACGTTCATCGGTCGCGACGAGGAGCGCCGTCAGCTCGCGGCGGCACTGGCGCTGGCCCGGCTCGTCACGGTCACGGGGCCGGGCGGGGTGGGGAAGACCCGCCTCGCGCTCGAGGTCGCCGCAGCGGGTGGCGACCGCATCGCCACGGACAGCCGGCTGTGCGAGCTGGGCGCCGTCGGAGAGCATGCAGCCGTGCCGCACGCCGTGGCTGCTGCGGTCGGCCTGAGCACACCGCCCGGGCCGGCGTTCGACGAAGCGACGGTGGCGGAGGCGCTCCGGGACAGAGAGCTGCTGCTGATCCTCGACGGCTGCGAACATCTCGTCGATGCGGTCGCCTCCCTCGCCGAAGCGATCCTGCGCCACTGCCCGCAGGTCCTGCTGCTGGCGACCGGCCGTGAGCGGATCGGAGTGGACGGCGAGCGCGTGTTTCCCATCGCGCCGCTGGCGGTGCCGCCGCCCGGCGCTGCCGACGCGTCCGGCGCACCGGCAGTGCGGCTGTTCGTCGACCGCGCCCGGGCTGTGCGGCCGGAGTTCGACCTGTCCGACGACAATGCCGACGCCGTGTCTGAGGTGTGCCGACGACTCGACGGCCTGCCGCTCGCGATCGAGCTCGCCGCCGCCCGTGCCAATGCGCTCGATCCCAGCGACCTCGCGGCGCGCCTGGACGAGCGCTTCGTGCTGATGGAGGCCGGCCGGCGTGCCGGCGAGCCGCGGCATCGCACCCTGCGCGCCGTCGTCGACTGGTCCTACCAACTGCTCGACGATGCCGAGCGGCATACCTTCGCGCGCGCGTCGGCCTTCGTGGGCGGGTTCACGCTGCCACTGGCTGAACAGGTCGTGGCGGATCGCCGGATCCCTAGGGGGCGGGTCGCGGCGCTGATCAGCAGTCTGGTCGACAAGTCGATGATCGCGGTCGTGCCGGGCAGCCGGCCACTTCGGTACACCTTGCTCGAGACCCTGCGGGCCTACGGGCAGGAGCGGCTCGTCGAGCGCTGCGAGGCTGAAGCCGTCGGCCGGGCACACGCGCGCGCCATGGTCGATCTGGCTGAACGGGCCGCGGACGGACTGCGGACAGCGGATGAGGCCGACTGGGTAGCCCGGCTCGACGCGGAGGTGGACAACCTGCGTGCCGCGCACCGCTGGGCGTTGCAGGCCGATGAGGCCGACCTCGCGCTTCGACTGTCGGCTGCGCTGAATCGCTACGGCTACTGGCGGCTGCACCGCGAGGTGCTCGAGTGGGCGGAAGCGGCCGTGGACATCGCGGCGGCGGAGGGGAAACCGGCGCTTCCCGGTGCGCTGGCGGCCGCCGGCGTGGCCGCGTGGATGCGCGGTGACCTCGACGCCGCCGAAGGTTACGCGCAGCGCGGCTTGGCGGCTGCGGATGCCGCCGATGATCCGGTCGCGAGCGCGCTGCTGCACGAGGTCGCGGGGGACGTCGCGACGTTTCGCGGCCACATGGATGCCGCAGCCCCCTGGTTCTCCGCAGCCGTCGGGCTGGCCGAGCAGGCCGGCGACGAGCAGACGGCAGTGTTCGACATCGGCGGCGAGGCGCTTGTCCGGGCATACGGTGGCAAGAAGCAGGCGGCCGCTGCGCTGGCCACTGCTGCGCACGACCAGGCCTCGCGTACCGCCAATCCCAGCGCTCTTGCGTGGACGGCATACGTCCGCGGCGAGGTTGTCGGCACCGATGACGCCCCGCATGCGCTCGGACTGCTTGAGGACGCTCGTCGGATCGCCGAGTCGGTGCGCAACGAGTTCATCGTCGGTGTCGTCGATGTCGCTGCGGCATCGGTGCGCAGCCGGCTCGGCGATCCCGGTGACGCGCTGCACAACTTTCTGGCGCTGATCGAGCGCTGGCGCCGGAGCAACAACTGGACGCAGCAGTGGGTCACTCTCCGCAACCTGGCTGAATCGATGGTCCGTATGGGGGAGGACGAGGCCGCCACGGTGCTGCAGGCCGCGGCCGCAGCTGCGGGGGCTAGTGCACCCGGCCACGGCGCCGAGGCGGCGCGGCTGCGGGAGGCCGC
>JBMCTR010000170.1:0-4988 GCA_048622955.1 Actinomycetota bacterium | reverse complement strand
GGCGTCCAGGCTGCCGAAGTTGCCGTGCCCGTCGACGAGGGGCAGCCGCATCGCCCACGGCTGCGCCATCCGCACGAGCGTGTCGTAGATGGCGCCGTCGCCGTGGGGGTGGAGCTTGCCCATGACGTCGCCGACGACGCGGCCGCACTTGACGTGCGGGCGGTCGGGGCGCAGCCCCATCTCGTTCATCTGGAACAGGATCCGGCGCTGCACGGGCTTGAGGCCGTCCCGGGCGTCCGGGATCGCGCGGGAGTAGATGACCGAGTAGGCGTACTCGAGGAAGCTGCCGCGCATCTCCTCGGAGACGTCGACGTCGTGGATCTGCTCCGCGACCTCGTCGGGCGGCGGGGCCTTGGTGGTACGGCGGGCCATGGCCGGTGGCGCTCCTTGCCTGGTTAGCTACATCGGACGGTGCCTATTGTCGCTCGCCGGGGCCGCGGGAGCGCGGAACGACTCGCAGCCCCCGCGACGGCGTAGCGTGCACGGCAAGGCTTGCGATCGGACTGCAGGGGTGGTCAGGTGGACGCGTCGAACGGGTATCCCGCGCGCTGGGAGGCCGACGTCGTGCTGTCCGACGGCGCGACGGCGCACCTGCGCCCGATCACCCCGGACGACGCCGGGCGCCTGGTCGAGTTCTACGCCCGCGTCAGCGACGAGTCGAAGTACTACCGCTTCTTCTCGCCGTACCCGACGCTGTCGAGGCGCGACGTCGAGTTGTTCACCAACGTCGACCACACCGACCGGGTCGCGCTGATCGTGCTCAGCGGCGACGACATGATCGCCGTCGGGCGGTACGACCGCATCGGAGAGCGGGACGCGGAGGTGGCCTTCCTCGTGGAGGACGGCCACCAGGGCAGGGGGATCGGCAGCGTGCTGCTCGAGCACCTCGCCGAGGCCGCCCGGGAGAACGGGATCCGGCGGTTCGTGGCCGAGGTCCTGCCGCGGAACCGGAAGATGCTGACGGTGTTCACCGAGGCGGGCTACACCGCGACGAACACCTTCGACGACGGTGTGGTGCACGTCGAGTTCGAGATCCGCCCGACCGAGCAGGCGCTCGCGGTGATGGCCGCCCGGGAGCAGCGGGCCGAGGCCCGGTCGATCCGGCGGCTGCTGACGCCGCGCTCGGTCGCCGTCGTCGGCGCGAGCCGTTCACCCGACAAGGTGGGCCGCACGCTGGTCCGCAACCTGGTGGACGGCGAGTTCGCCGGACAGGTCTACGCGGTGAACCCCGGCGCCGCGGCGGCGGTCGCGGGCGTGCCGGCGTACCCGAGCGTCCGGGACATCCCCGGCGACGTCGACCTCGCGGTCGTCGCGGTGCCCGCCGCGGTCGTCCCGGACGTCGTGCTGGACTGCGCGGCCAAGGGCGTCAAGGGCCTCGTGGTGGTCTCGGCCGGTTTCGCGGAGTCCGGCGAGGAGGGACGCCGCCGCCAGGCGGAGGTGGTGCGGATCTCCCGCGCGCGCGGCATGCGTGTCGTGGGGCCCAACTGCCTGGGCGTGGTCAACACCGACCCGGAGTACCGGCTCAACGCGTCGCTGGCCCCGGTCGTGCCACCGCCCGGCAGGGTCGGGTTCTTCTCGCAGTCCGGCGCCCTCGGGACGGCGATCCTGCACGCGGTCTCGGAGCGCGGTCTCGGCCTGTCCACGTTCGTGTCGGCGGGCAACCGGGCCGACGTGTCGGGCAACGACCTGCTGCAGTACTGGCAGGACGACCCGGCCACCGAGGTGGTGCTGCTCTACCTGGAGTCGCTCGGGAACCCGCGCAAGTTCGCCCGGCTGGCGCGCCGGGCGGCCGCGGCGAAGCCCGTCGTGGCGGTGAAGAGCGGGCGCTCCACGCAGGGCGTCCCGCTGGGCCACACGGTGCCCCACAGCCAGGTTCCCGTCGCGGCGATGGACGCGCTGTTCCGGCAGTCCGGCGTCGTCCGCGTGGACACGCTGGCCGAGATGTTCGACGTGGCGCAGGTCCTGGCGTACCAGCCGTTGCCCGCGGGCCGCCGCGTCGCCGTCACGGGCAACTCCGACGCGGTGAGCCTGCTCGCGGTGGACGCGGCGACCAGCGCCGGCCTGGACGTCGCCGGCGACCCGCACGACCTGCCTCCCGAGGCGTCCGCCGCGGACTTCGACCGCGCGGTCCGCGAGTTGCTCGACGACCCCGCCGTGGACTCGGTCATCGTGGTGTTCGTGCCGACCGTGGAGTCGTCGAGGGACGACGAGGTGGCCCGCGTGCTGGCCGAGGCGGCCCGGACGGCGGACAAGCCGGTCGTCACGACGTTCCTGGGAACCCGGGGCGTGCCGGAGGCGCTGCGGGTCCTCGACGACGCCGGGGCGGCGGTGCGCGGGTCGGTCCCGTCGTACCCGTCCGCCGAGGAGGCCGCCCGCGCGCTCGCCCACGTGGCGGCCTACAGCGAGTGGCGGCGGCGGCCGCGGGGCCGGGTGCCGGAGGTCGGCGGGTGCAACCCGGAGGCCGCGGAGGGGCTCGTCGGCGAGGCGCTCCGCCGCCACCCCGGCGGAGCTCCCCTCGAGCCGGGGCCGCTGCAGCGGCTGCTGGGCTGCTACGGCATCGGGGTGCTGGACACCGTCCCGGTGGCGAGCCGGGAGGACGCGGTGGCCGCCGGCGAGCGGCTCGGCTGGGACGTCGTGCTGAAGGCCACGGCACCGCACCTGCGCTACCGCCCGGACCTGGCCGACGTCTGGCGCAACATCGACACACCCGACGAGATGCGCGACGCGTGGGACACGATGTCGCGGACGCTGGCCGACCCGGGGGAGGCGGAGTTCGTCGTCCAGCCCATGGCGCGGCCGGGCGTCCCGGTCGCCGTCACCGCCCGGCAGGACGAGCTGTTCGGGCCGGTGGTCTCGTTCGGGCTGTCCGGCGTGCCCACCGACCTGCTCGGGGACCGCGCGTACCGGATCCCGCCGCTGACCGACGTCGACGCGGCCGAGATGGTCCGGGAGATCAAGGCGGCGCCGCTGCTGCTCGGCTACCGTGGCGGCGCGGTGGCCGACCTGGCCGCCTGCGAGGACCTGCTGCACCGGGTGGCCCGGCTCACCGACGACGTCCCGGAGCTCGCCGATCTGGAGCTGAACCCGGTGCTGGTGGCGACGGAGGGGCTGACGGTCGTGAACGCGGCGGCGACGGTGGCGCCGGCCCGGTCGCGGTCCGACTGGTACACGCGTCGGCTGTAAGCCGTGCAAGGATGGACATATGGCCGACATCGGTACCCACGAAGGTCTCCGGCTTGCGATCCAGCAGGCCGGCTACTACCCGGACCTGGTGGCGGACACCCTCGAGACCGCCCTGGCCGACGAGTCGGTGGAGTCGTACTTCGTCCACCACGAGCCGCACTTCGACAGGGACGAGCTGCGGCGTCATGTCAGCGTGCTCGTCCTGACGCCGAGCAGGCTGGTCGTCGGGCACACCGACGAGTACCCGTCGGACGAGTCGAACCCGCTGCCGTACGCCACCACCTCGACCGAGGCCGTGCCGCTCGACCGGGTGTCGTCCGTGGTGGTGAGCCGGACGGTGACCTCGCCGCAGTCGTACTCGCAGGGCGATCCTGCCCGGGAGGTCGTGATCACGATCGGCTGGGGCGCGGTGAACCGGGTCGAGCTCGAGCCGGCGGGTTGCACCGACCCGACGTGCGAGGCCGATCACGGCTACACCGGGACGATGACGTCCGACGACATCTCGCTGCGCGTGAGCGAGGCGGCCGACGGCCGCACCCGGGTCGACGACCTGCTGCGCTTCGCACGGGCCCTGTCCGCGGCGACGGTCGAGGTGCGTTGACGCCGGCGGAGCGGGACGGCATCGTTCTGCCGCGCTACGGCGAGGACTCGCTGGGTGAAGTGCTGCCCTCCGTGCTCGGCGCGCTCGGCGTCCGCGGCGAGGTGGATGTGCTCGGCCTCCCGCCGGCCGAGCGCTACTGCGTGCTCCTGGTAGACGGCCTGGGGTGGCGGCAGCTGAACGCGCATCCGTCCCTGGCGCCGTTCCTCACGTCGATGCGGGGACGGCCGATCACCGCCGGGGTGCCGACGACCACGGCCGCCAGCCTGACCAGCTTCGGGACCGGGCTGCCGCCCGGCAGGCACGGCGTCGTCGGGTACACGACCCGCCTGCCGGGGACCAAGGACGCCGTGTTCAACGCGCTGAAGTGGGACAAGTCGGTCGACCCGGTCAGCTACCAGCCGCACCCCACGGTGTTCGAGCGGGCCGCGCGGGCAGGTGTCGCCGTGACCGTGCTCGGGGAGCGGGAGTTCAAGCACTCCGGGCTGACGAGGGCGGGGCTGCGCAGTGACGGGTTCCGGGTGGCGGACACGCCGGGCGTCCGGGTGGCGCTGGCGCAGCAGGCATGCGAGCCCGCGGCGCCCTCGCTGGTGTATGTCTACGACGGCGACCTGGACTACACGGGCCACCAGGCCGGCTGGCGGTCGGACGCCTGGAGGTACCAGTTGGCCTTCCTCGACCGGTTCGTCGAGCAGTTGCACGCCGCGCTGCCGGACGGCACCGTGCTGCTGGTCACGGCCGACCACGGGATGGTGGACGTGGCCGCCGACAAGCGGATCGACGTCGACGACGTCCCGGACATGTACGCCGGGGTCGACCTGGTGGCCGGCGAGCCGCGGTTCCGGCACCTGTACACGGCCGACGGCGCGGCCGGCGACGTCCGGGCGGCGTGGGACGAGACGCTCGGCGACCGGGCGGTGGCGCTGTCCCGGGAGGACGCGGTGGCGGCCGGCTGGTTCGGCGCGGTGGAGTCGCGAGTGCTGGAGCGGATCGGTGACGTGGTTGTGGCGGTCAACGGCGACTGCGCCGTGGAGCGACGGCACGTGTTCCCGGTGGAGGGCAAGCTCGTCGGGCTGCACGGTGCGCTCACGGCCGACGAGATGCTGATCCCGCTGCTCACCCTCCCCGCCTAGGCCGGTTCGGCGCAGGTTCGATCACGTTCGGCAGGCGCAGCCCTGCCGCACCATGCATGCGGGCCTGGTGGCGT
>JBMCTR010000169.1:0-4991 GCA_048622955.1 Actinomycetota bacterium | reverse complement strand
TCGTGGACCTGCAACAGCATCCGCGACCGCAGCCCGGACGCTTGCAGCGCCCGGTGGACGCCGATCATGGCAACCTTGATGATGTCGGCCGCGGAGCCCTGGATGGGAGCGTTGAGCGCCATCCGCTCGGCCATCTCGCGCCGCTGCCGGTTGTCGCTGGTGAGGTCGGGCAGGTAGCGGCGGCGACCGAGCATGGTCTCGGTGTAGCCGTCCTGCCGGGCGCGCGCGACGACGGCCTGCAGGTAGTCGCGGACACCGCCGAACCGCTCGAAGTATTCCTCCATCAAGGTCTTCGCCTCGGCGGTGTCGATGTCGAGCTGCCTCGACAGGCCGAACGCCGACAGGCCGTACGCCAGCCCGTAGTTCATCGCCTTGATCTTGGCGCGCTGGGCCGAGGTTACGTCCTCCGGCTCGACGCCGAACACCCGAGCGGCGGTCGCGGCGTGGAAGTCCATGCCCGACTCGAAGGCCTCTATCAGCCCGTCGTCCTCCGACAGGTGCGCCATGATCCGCATCTCGATCTGGCTGTAGTCGGCTGTCAGCAGCGACTCGTAGCCCGCGCCGACGACGAACCCTTCGCGGATGCGCCGGCCCTCGTCGGTGCGGATCGGGATGTTCTGCAGGTTCGGGTCGGTCGACGACAACCGCCCGGTCGCCGCGATCATCTGGTTGTACGTGGTGCGGATGCGCCCGTCGTCGCCCACCGCCTTCAGCAGGCCCTCGACGGTGACCCGCAGCCGCGAGGCGTCCCGATGCCGCAGCAGCGCCTCCAGGAACGGGTGCTCGGTCTTGCCGTACAGCTCGGCCAGCGCGTCGGCGTCTGTCGTGTACCCGGTCTTCGTCCGCTTCGTCTTGGGCATCTGGAGCTCATCGAACAGGACCACCTGCAGCTGCTTCGGGGAGCCCAGGTTGACCTCGCGGCCGATCGCGGCGTACGCGTCGTCGGCGGCCCGCTTGACCGCGTCGGCGAACGACATCTCCAGCGCCTCCAGATGGTCGACGTCGACCGCCACGCCGGCGCGCTCCATCGCCGCCAGGACGCCGACGAGCGGGAGCTCGACCTCGTCCAGCAGCCGACGGCCGCCGCGCTCGTCCAGCTCGGCGTCCAGCGCCGCGGACAGGTCGAGCACCGCCCGGGCCTTGATCGCCTCCGTCTCGCCGACCTGCTCCTCGTCCGCGCCGTCCAGCGACAGTTGCTGTGCCTCGCCGTCCTCGGATTCCGCCCGGAGCTCGCGGCCCAGGAAGCGCAGCGCGAGGTCGGCCAGATCGTACGAGCGCTGGCCCGGCAGCACGAGGAACGCCGACAGCGCGGTGTCACTGGCCACGCCGGCCACGTCCCAGCCACGGGCGGTCAGCGCGTGCAGCGGGCCCTTGGCGTCGTGGAAGACCTTGGGACGGTCGGGATCCGCCAGCCAGCTCGCCACAGCGGCGTCGTCCTCGGCGGTCAGCGCCGCCGGATCGAACCAGGCCGCCGCGCCGTTGCCGGTGGCCAACGCGACCTCGGTCGCCTCGCCGGTGCCGCTGCCCCACGCCCCCCGGACGGAGACTCCCACGCTGCCGGACGCCGCGTGCGCCGCCAGCCAGCCCGCGGCCTCGCCCGGGGCCCACCGCACAATGTCGATGTCGAAGCCCTTCTCCGCCTCCGGCTCGACGGTCGAGAGCGTCTCGTAGAGGCGATCGCGCAGCACCCGGAACTCCAGGGAGTCGAAGATCTGGTGCACCTGCTCGCGGTCCCAGGGCTGCCGGACGAGATCGTCAATCTTGACCTCGAGCGGGACGTCGCGGACGAGCTCCGTCAACTGGCGGTTGGTCAGCACCTGCCCGAGGTGGGCGCGCAGCGCGTCCCCGGCCTTCCCTTTCACCTCGTCCACCCGCGCGACGAGATCGTCCAGCGAGCCGAACTCCATGATCCATTTCGCCGCGGTCTTCTCGCCGACGCCCGGGATCTTGGGCAGGTTGTCCGACGGGTCGCCCCGCAGCGCGGCGTAGTCGGGGTACTGCTCGGGCGAGAGCCCGTAGCGCTCCTGGACCGCATCCGGCGTCATGCGCAACAGGTCGGACACACCGCGCCGCGGGTACAGCACGGTCACGTGGTCGCTCACCAGCTGGAACGTGTCGCGGTCGCCGGTGCAGATCAGGACATCGAGCCCCTGCTCCTCCGCGCGCTTGGCCAGGGTCGCGATGACGTCGTCGGCCTCGTAGCCCGCCTTCTCGAGGGCGGGGATGTGCAGCGCCGCCAACACGTCCTTGACCAGTTCGATCTGGCCGCGGAAATCGTCCGGCGTCTCGATGCGGTTCGCCTTGTAGTCGGCGAACGTCTCGGCGCGGAACGTCTGCCGTGAGACGTCGAAGGCCACTGCGACGTGCGTCGGCAGTTCGTCCCGCAGCACGTTGATGAGCATCGACGTGAAGCCGTACACGCCCTCGGTGTGCTGGCCCGTCGTGGTGACGAGGTTGGCGTCCTTCAACGCGTAGAACGCTCGGTAGGCCAGCGAGTGGCCATCGAGCAAGAGCAGTCGCGGGGAGGTGTTCGAGTCAGCCACGGCTGCCACCATAGTCTCCGGATATGACAGACACGCGCTTCGACGACCAGGACGCGGTCCTCGCCCAGCTGCCGGCCGCGGCGCTGCATGAACGGCTGGGCATCGAGCTCCTCGAGGCCCGGCCCGAACGGATGGTGGGCCGGATGCCGGTCGAGGGCAACACCCAGCCGGTGGGACTGCTCCACGGGGGTGCGTCATGCGTGCTCGCGGAGGGGCTCGGCTCCTATGCGGCGGGGATGCACGCGCGCCCGGACCGGATCGCCGTCGGCATCGACATCAATGCGACCCACCATCGGGCCGTGCGCTCCGGCTACGTCACGGGCGTGGCGACTCCGGCGCACCTCGGCCGGCAGACCGCCAGCTATCAGATCGTCATCACCGACGACGAGGGACGGCGGGTGTGCACGGCGCGCATCACGTGCCTGTTGCAGTCCGCTACGGGCGACGGGATGTGACACCCTTGTACGTGTCACGGCCGCAGATGACACAGCCACCGCGACCGACACGCCGGGGGTGACATTCACGATGGCCCGACGGCGAGCTAAGCTCCGCAGCCACGGCCATGGTGGTCGATGACGGGAAGAGGTAGGTGCATGAGGAGGCAGGGGTCCGATGTCCGCTGATGTACCCGACAGCCCGAACACACCCGCGTCCGCGGGCGTCGCCGACACCACCGTCACGACAGCGAAGCGCGACGAGGCCGTTCGCGCCTTCGCGGACGTCGCGCACAAGCCGGGCGTGGCCAAGCCGGACCCCATCCTTACCGCTGACGGCGTCGTCCGTCGGTTCGGCGGTCTGACCGCTGTCGACGTCGACCACCTCGCGGTGCAGCGCGGCTCCATCACCGCGCTGATCGGGCCCAACGGCGCCGGAAAGACCACCCTGTTCAACCTGCTGACCGGCTTCGACCGAGCCGACCACGGCAGCTGGAAGTTCAACGGCCGGTCGCTGGCCGGTGTGCCGGCGTACCGGGTTGCCCGCACCGGCATGGTACGGACGTTCCAGCTGACCAAGGCGCTGTCCCGGTTGACGGTCATGGAGAACATGCGGCTCGGGGCGACCGGGCAGGCGGGCGAGTCGATCTGGAACGCCATGTTCCGGGCCATCTGGGGGAAGCAGGAGCGTGAGATCACCGAGCGCGCGGAGGAGTTGCTGAAGCGCTTCCAGCTCGACCACATGCGCGACGAGTACGCCGGTGCGCTGTCCGGGGGTCAGCGCAAGCTGCTCGAGATGGCCCGGTCGCTGATGGTGGAGCCCGAGCTCGTCATGCTCGACGAGCCGATGGCCGGCGTCAACCCGGCGCTGACCGAGGCGCTGCTCGCCCACGTCCGTGATCTCCGTGAGCAGGGGCTGACGGTGCTGTTCATCGAGCACGACATGGACATGGTGCGCGGCATCTCGGACTGGATCGTGGTGATGCACCAGGGTGCGGTGATCGCCGAAGGACCGCCCGAGGCCGTCATGGGCAACGAGGCCGTCATCGACGCGTACCTCGGCGCGCACCATGACGAGACGGCCGCCGAGAAGTCGGTCGCGGCCGAGCGCGACCGGGAGACCTAGACCCGAGGTCGGAGGATTCCAGGTGAGCACCGTCCAGCGAGACCGGAGGATGAGCGCATGACCGCCGAGGGCGACCACGAAGTCCACGACAGGACCGTTCACCTCGAAGCGGCGGAGGGTGCGCTGCTGCGGGTCGACGACCTCGTGGCGGGATACGTGCCGGGCGTCGACATTCTGACCGGCTGCGACCTGTACTGCCGCGAGGGCGAGATCATCGGGATCATCGGGCCGAACGGTGCCGGCAAGTCGACCCTGCTGAAGGCGATGTTCGGCCTGATGAAGGTGCGCCGGGGCTTCGTCCGGCTACGCGATTCCGACATCACCAGTGCCAGGCCGGACCAGCTCGTCAGCCTGGGCGTCGGCTTCGTGCCGCAGACGAACAACGTGTTCCCGCGGCTGAGCATCCAGGAGAACCTCGAGATGGGGTTGTACCAGGACCCCAAGCGCTTCACGGAGCGGTTCGAAGTCGTGGCCAGCCTGTTCCCGGCGCTCGCGGAGCGGCGCAAGCAGCGCGCGGGTTCGCTGTCGGGTGGCGAGCGGCAGATGGTCGCCATGGGGCGCGCCCTGATGGCCGACCCGTCGGTCATCCTGCTCGATGAGCCGTCCTCCGGGCTGTCGCCCGCGCTCCAGGACGAGGTCTTCCTGCGGGTTCGGCAGATCAACCAGGCGGGTGTCTCCGTCGTCATGGTGGAGCAGAACGCCCGGCGCTGCCTGCAGGTCGCCGACCGCGCGTACGTGCTCGACCAGGGCCGCAACGCCTACACCGGCACCGGCGAGGACCTGATGCACGACCCCAAGGTCATCGAGCTCTACCTCGGGACACTCGCCCGCGTCTCCTAGATGAGTAATTCCGAGGCCGTCAGTGGTCGTAGGCGGTGACGGATCGTG
>JBMCTR010000168.1:0-4995 GCA_048622955.1 Actinomycetota bacterium | reverse complement strand
TCGCAGGACCGCACCGCGACGCGCGCGGCGGTGGCGAGCTCGTGCCCGGTCAGGGGGTTCTCCGCGCGCTGCTGCCAGCTGGCGAGCGCCTTGGTGGCGGCAGCGGTGACGGCGGCCTCGTCCGCGTCCTCGGGCAGTTGGAGCCGGCGGTAGGCGTCGCCACCGGCCCCGCCGATGATGTGCTCGAGCTCCTCCAGAACAGCGGGCTTGCCCGAGACCCAGCCCGCCCGCAGCGACGAGAGCACCCGCAGCTCCCGGAACGGGTGCGCGGAGGCGATGATCTCCTCGACGGTCGCCGCCACCGCCTCGCTGCCTTGTCGCGGCTCGGCGCGGGTGAGCGCGTCGAGTGCGAGCAGCGCCGAGCGGCTTTTCAGGATGTCGCGCCGCTCGAAGAACAGCGAGTCCAGGACCGTGCGCAGGTCCTCGACGCCGCTGCGGTCGGCGAGCTCGCGCGCCAGCTCGGTCGCCGTGGACGCGACACCTCGGCGCAGCAGGGCCGCGGCGAGGCGGACTCCGAACAGCCCGAACCGCTCCAGCAGCGCCTGCCGCTCCATCGACGTCAGCCCCAGCTCGGGCATCATCTCGAGGAACCGGTCGGTCGACAGCAGCAGGCCCTCGACCTCCTTCGCCGACCGCTCGGAGATCCTCCGCAGCTGCTGCATCTCGGTCTCGGTGAGCGTCGCGGCGGTCTCCGCGAGCAGCCCCGCGACCGGCACGACCGTCTGGACGACGCGCCGCACCCTGGAGTCGGTGCTCAGCCGGTTCGCGATCTTGCGGGCCGAGGCCATCGAGTCCAGCCGTCCTACCCCGATCTCGTCGGCCCTGGACAGCACGCCGATCGCGTTGATCGGGTTCGGGCGGGACACCTCGGTGTCGTGGAAGGCCTGCAGGAACTCGACGTCCTGCGGGTGCAGGTGCCGCATCAGGTAGAGGACCGCGTCGGCCGGCGTCTCCTCCTCGCCGGTCAGCAGCTCCCAGGCGCGGCGGGCGGATGACTCGGTCAGCGAGCCGATGCCCGGCGTGTCGACCAGCGTGGCGGTTCGCAGCGCCTGGGACGGCCAGGTCACGATGAGCTCGTCCACATCCGTGGGCGAGTACCCGGCCAGATCGACTTCGAGGGCTCCCTCGTCGCGGTGGAACCGCAACTGCCGCGGCTCCCCGTCCCGCGGGTGGGCGACCACCTCGTAGGTGTGGCCGTCGCGGTACCAGGTCACGATGCGCGTGCACTCGCCGGCGTCGGTGGGTGCCAGGCGCTCCCCGACCAGAGCGTTGAGCAGCGTCGACTTGCCCGCCTTGACCCTGCCTGCGATCGCGACGCGCAGCGGCTCGTCGAGGCGGTCCCGTACCGTCGCGAGCCGCGGCTCGTGCTCGGTCCCCCGGTACACCTCCAGTGCGTGCGCCAGAGCGGCGCGCGTCCGGTCGACAAGGGTCATCCGGCCACCGCCTCGGCGCGCTGGCGCAGCTCGCGCAGCCGCGCAAGCTCGGCGTCGATGTCGGCGATCCGCTTCTCGCGCTCCGCCTTCGTCCGGTTCGCGGCATCGGACGCCGCCTGCAGCGACTGGGCGGTCGAGCGGTTCAGCTCCTCGGCCCGCGCGCTGTAGTGGTCGCGCAGCTGCCGCTGGATCCGCCGCAACGTGTCCCGCGAGTCCTTGCCGACCCGGAAGTGCACCTCGTCGCAGTAGCGGCGCACGCCGTTCTTCGCCTGGCTGCGGCGCTGGGTGAGCTGGCGCTTCTTCTCCGCACGGAGGCCGCCGAGCCCCATGGCAAGCCCGATGCCCACGGCGATCGGTCCCAGCGTCAGGCCGGCCATGCTGCCGAGCATGGTGAACATCAGGATGCCCATGTAGGACCCCTTGAGCGCGGTCATCGCCTGCTTGCGGACGCTCATCTTCTCAAGGTCCAGCTTGTGCTCGACCTCGGCGCGGGGCACGAGGTCGGACGGGTTGTACACCGCCAGCTGGTCGAGAACCTGCCCGGACGCCTCCTGGAAGTGCCGCCACACCCGCTCGCTCAGCTCGTCCGCCCTGGTGCGCAGCACCGTGTAGTTCTCCACGACCTCGTCGGCAACGGCGGATTCGAGCCAGCTCTCGATCTCGTTCCAGGAATCGGCCGGGTCGAACTCGTCGATGAGGTCGTCGGCCTCGTCGGTCAGCCGCCGGATCCGTCCGCGCAGGTCGTGCTCGATGTCGGAGTTCAGGTCCGCGACCCCGTCGTTCAGCGTCTGGCTCCACTTGGCGGCCGAGCTGCGCAGCTCCTCCACGCGGCGCTTGGCGGCCGACAGCTCCTCCATGACCTGTGCGCTCTTGGCGGGATCGGCAAGCACCGACCGCTCGGCCTCGAACTGGGACTGGATCTGGTTGCACACCGCCACCACGTCGGCGGCCGCCGATGCCGCCAGCCGGGACGCGGCTCCGCCAGCGACGCGCCCCGTCACGAAGCTGACGAGGTCGGGGAAGCCGGACTCCGCGTTCATCTCGGTGTCCTCGGCACGGACCGCCCGAGTCCGGAGTGCGGAGGACACCGGGAGCACGGCGGTGTCGGGGACCTCCTCGAGGTGCTGCCGGTTCAGGTCGACGATCTTGCGCCAGGCGGGGTAGAAGTCGGTCTTCGTGACGACGCAGACGGCCGTGTCGCACATCTCCCGGACCCGCCGCAGGTAGTCGACCTCGACCCGGGTCAACTCCTGTGCCGCGTCGGTCACGAAGAGCACGGCGTCCGCCATCGACACCGCGGCCAGGCTCGCGGCGGCGTAGGTCGAGCTGAGCCCGCCGACGCCCGGGGTGTCGACGATGACAAGCCCGGAGGACAGCATGGTGCGCGGCAGCTGGACCATGACTCCCGCCGGCTTCTTGCCGTCCGCGTCCGCGGCGCCGCTTTCGACGACCTTCTCGCGCAGCCGTTCGAGCTCGAGCGGCTCCCGCTCCGGCGGGTCGGTGTCGTACAGCAGTTCCGCCTGCGGCTGCGGACCGTACCGGATGTAGGTCGGGATCGCCGTCGCGATGTCGTCGTCGACGGGGCAGACGTTCGTTCCGAGCAGTGCGTTGACCAGCGAGCTCTTTCCTTGCTTGAAGTCGCCCACTACCACCACGTAGATGCCCGGATCGTCCAGCGTGCGGCGGGTCGCGACGAGCCGCTCGCGGAGGTCGTAGCGGTCGTAGGCGTCGCACGCCCGCATGCCGAGCTCCACGAGCTGTTCCGCCTGCTTGAGCGCGGGGCTCGCCTCCTGTCGTGTGCTCTCGGTCACGGGTCAACTCCGGGTCGTCGCTGAACAGTGCGTCAGCGGGCCGCGGCCACATTGGGTCGCAGGCCCGCTGACGTCGGTCTTGCCGTTGGACTAGGCCTCTTCGGCCACGCCCACCTCGCGGACCTCCTCCTCCGGTCCGGAGACCGTCCGGGGCAGGACGCCGGCGTTGACGTCGTCCACCTGCGTGGCGTCGGCGTCGCCCGAGCCCTGCTCGGTCTGCACCTGCGAGTTGTACGCGTCGACATCGTTGACCTCGACGGAGACGTCGCCGACCTCGGTGCTGTTGTCTTCGGACTTGTAGCCGGAAGCACCGCCGTCGCCCTGGGACAGCGCTCCACCCTCGCTCACGGTGACACCCTCGGCGTTGGCCGCGTCACCCTCGCCGAACGACAGCGCGCCGCCCGAGACGTTGGCGTCCTCCCCGGCCTGGATGCCGGTGAACTCGCCGGTGTTCTGGTTCACGTTGCCGCCGTCGGCGACGGCCTGCGCCGCGTCGTCACCGGTGTTCTGCACCAGGTCGCCGTACGCGGTGCCCTGGGCCGCATCGTCACCGGTGTTCTGCTGCCCGTAGTTGGTGCCGGTGTTGACGAGGTTCTCGTCACCGGCCGTGGCCGGGCCGTACTCCGACGCAGCGGACCCGTCGCCGGACACCGCGATGCCGCCGTCGTCGGCGACGGCCGCCTCATCGCCCGAAACCGCCGTGCCCTCGTCGGCGGCCGCCGACCCGTCGCCGGTGGCGTTCACGTTGGAGTCGTGCGAGTCGACGCTGATGTCGCCGTAGACGTCGCCTTCAGCATCCACGTTGACGTTCTGCGACTGGTCGATGTTGGTGGACTCGTCGATGACGTTGGTGACGGTCTCGTCGCCCTCGTACGCGACGTAGGTCACGTGGTTGAGGTGCTGCATGACCTGGTCCACGGACTGGCCCGTCGAGGACGGCGGCGGGGGCGACGAGGCTCCGCCGCCTCCACCCGAGGTGCTGGGGCCGTAGTTCTGCAGCCCCGGAACGCTCCCGCAGGTCTCCGAGACCAGCTGGAACATGTCCAGGTCGCTCAGGTCGCCGTCGGTGACGCCCTGTGCGGCGAGCGTGCCCTCCGGGTCCTCCGCGTACTGCAGCGCGGTCTCCCGGTCACCCAGAATCCGCTGGATGAGGTCCTGGATCGCTTGTGCCACGTCCACAGCCATTGCTCTGCCCTCCTAGCAATCGTGCCCGTCCGGGTTGGCCGGGCGTATGACCACAATCCTGCGGCCGATCACGCCTACCCGGCATCGGGGCAACCCCCAACGTCATTAGACCGCATTAGGGGACGCTTAGCCAGTGCCGCTGAGCACCTCTTGTAGTGCGGCTACCAGCTCCGCACGGGAGCGGGCGCCGAGCTTCGTGCGGATTCTGGCGACGTGGTGCTCGACCGTCTTCGGCGAGATGTACAGCTGGGAGCCGATCTCCCGGTGCGTCCGTCCGGCGAGCACCATGCGGCTTATCTCGATCTCCCGGTCCGACAGCGGACCGTGCTGCGCCTCGGTCCCCGGGTCCGGCTGGTCGTGGCCGAAGGCCCGTGCCCGCTCCAGCAGCCGGCGGGCGTCGTCCGGGTCAGCGGTCCGGATCGCCGCCTGGCCGGCCAGCCGGGACGCTTCCCATGGCAGCTCCGCGCGCTCCAGCCCGTCGGCCGCGGTCAGCACTGCCTCCCGGTCGACCCGGCCGGCCAGCACGTCTGCCCAGCACAGCGCCGCGCCCCGCTGCACGCTCGGGC
>JBMCTR010000167.1:0-5014 GCA_048622955.1 Actinomycetota bacterium | reverse complement strand
CCCCCGCCACGCGGCCTCCGCGTCGCACGTGCCCGCGGACACCACCGACGGCGGTAGGCCGCGCACCGGCCGGCCGCCGCCATCGAGGAGTCCCGCCCGCCGCGCCAGCGCCTCACCGTCGCGTGCGACACGAACCACGTACCGGCTCCCCCGCCGGAGCCCGCCCGGCGGTTTGAGGCCCAGCTCGCACTCGTAGCCGTACACCTCGGCGATCTCCCGTCGCAGCCGGCGCGCGGCCACGCCGGTGTCGAGGTCCGCCTCGATCACGACCTTCCGGTCGACGATGTGCAGGCCGCCGGCGAACCGCAGCGTCGCCGCGATCTCGGCCTTCCGGCAGCAGGGTTTCGTGATCTCGAGGCGGGCCAGCTCGTCCTTGACCGACGCCGTCATCGCCATGGGGCGATACTGCCACGATCGAAGGCCTTCTCGTAGGCTCGGGCGAGCCTCCCGGGATGGTGCCGCGGCGTCCCGTCCCCCATCGCCACGTCGCTGACCAGCACATCTCCTCCGAGGTCGCCTGCGACCCGACGAAGCAGCTTCTCGTCCGGCACGCACGAGCGGTCCACCAGGGCCACGTCGAGCGTCAACTCGGGCGCGTAGGCGGCGAGCACCTCCAGGTGCATCTCCGGGGTGAACCCGTCCGTCTCGCCGCCCTCCGGTGTCAGGTTCAGCGTCACAAGCCGCCGCGCCCGGCTGGCCAGCAGCGCCTCCCGCAGCTCAGGAACCAGCAGGTGCGGGATGACGCTGCTGAACCACGATCCCGGACCGAACACCACCCAGTCCGCCTCCGTGATCGCGGTCAGCGTCTCCTGGTAGGCGGGCGGGTTCTCCGGCACCAGCCGGACAGCCACGACCGACCCGCCGGCCATCGCCACCGCGTGCTGCCCGTGCACGGTGGTGACCTCACGGCGAGCGTCGCCCGGCCGGCGTGGCGCCCCGACGAGGGCCTCGATGTCCATCGGGACGGCCGCCATCGGCAGCACCCGTCCTTGTGCTCCGAGTAGCCGGCCCACCCAGTCCAGGCCCTCGACGTGGCCATCCAGCAGGTCCCAGAGGGCCACGATCAGCAGGTTGCCCGCCGCATGGCCCGACAGCTCGCCGCTGCTGGCGAAGCGGTGCTGCAGGACACGCGCCCAGGTGCGGCCCCAGTCGTCGTCGCCGCACAGCGCCGCGAGAGCCATCCGCAGGTCGCCCGGCGGCAGCACGCCGAACTCGCGGCGCAGCCGCCCGCTCGACCCGCCGTCGTCGGCCACGGTGCACACGGCGGTCAGCCGTCCGCTGACCCGACGCAGCGCGGACAGGGACGCGGCCAGGCCGTGGCCGCCGCCGAAGGCCACGACCCGCGGTCCGGCGAGCCGGGCATCGGTCGCGTTGCCCACGCCGACTCACTCCCGGCCCAGGTCGCGGTGGACGACCAGGGTCTCGATGTGCTGCGCGCGGAGCCTGCCGGCCAGCGCCTCGCTCATCGCGACGCTGCGGTGCTTGCCGCCCGTGCAGCCCAGCCCGATGGTGACGAACCGCTTGCCTTCGTGCAGGTAGCCGTGGAAGACCGAGCTCAGCAACTCGGCGTACCGGTCGAGGAACTCGACCGCCCCGGTGCTGTCGAAGACGTAGTCGCGCACCTCGGCGTCCCGGCCCGTCTGCGCCTTCAGCTCCGGCACCCAGTGCGGGTTCGGGAGGAACCGCATGTCCGCGACGATATCGGCGTCGACCGGCAGGCCGTACTTGTAGCCGAAGGAGACGATGATGGTGCGCAGGCCGGGCTCGTCGCCCGCAAAGGCGGTGCGGATCCGCGCCGCCAGCTCGTGCACGTTGAGCTCCGAGGTGTCGATCACCAGGTCGGCGTCGCCGCGCAGCCCGGCGAGCAGCGTCCGCTCCTCCTTGATCGCCTCCACGACCCGGCCGGCACCCTGCAACGGGTGGGGACGCCGGGCGGACTCGAAGCGACGGACCAGCGCCTCGTCGCCCGCCTCCAGGAAAAGTACGTGCGGCCGACCCCCGCGGTCGGCGAGCATGCCGAGGACGTCGCGCAACTCCTCGAAGAACACTCCCCCGCGGACGTCGGCCACCACCGCAACCCGTCGCCGCTCGGCCCGCTCCCCGAGGACGTCCAGCAGTTGCATGATCAGGGAGGGCGGCAGGTTGTCGACCACGAACCAGCCGAGGTCGTCCAGGGTGGCGCTCGTGGCCGTCTTGCCGGCCCCGGACATGCCGGTGACGAGCAACAGCTCGGTGGACTCTGGGGTTTCGCTCACGTGTCGAGAATCTCACCTGTGGTGGGGTCGACGGCGGGCGATCCGGGCCGGCCCGCGACCGCGTCCACGACGGCCTGCGCCGTCCGCGGGCCGATGCCCGGCACCTGCGCCACCTCGTCCGGGGTCGCCGCCCGCAGCTTCTTCAGCGAGCCGAAGTGCTTTAGCAACGCCTTGCGCCGCGCCGGGCCCAGCCCGCTCACCTGATCGAGGAGGCTGTCGACCATGGACGTCGAGCGGCGCTGCCGGTGGTAGGTGATCGCGAACCGGTGCGCCTCGTCGCGCAGCCGCTGCAGCAGGTACAGCCCTTCGCTCGTCCGCGGCAGCACCACGGGCTCGTCCTCGTCCGGCAGCCAGACCTCCTCCAGCCGCTTCGCCAGGCCGGCCACCGGGATGTCGGCGACACCCGCCTCGTCCATCGCCTGGCGGGCGGCGTTCACCTGCGGCTTGCCGCCGTCCACGACCACGAGGCCGGGCGCGTACGCGAACTTCTTCGGCCGCCCGGTCTCCGGATCGAGAGGGCTCGGGCCGGCCGGCGCCGCCTCACCGCGCCCGCCGTTCCGCTCCGCCGCGGCCTCCGCCACTGCCCCCGCCTCGGGGACCGCCTCGGGAGCCGCCGCCTCGGCAGCCGCCGCGTCCTCCGGCTGTGCGGCTCGCTCATCGTGGAGCCGCTTGAAGCGGCGGATCAGTGTCTCGCGGATCGCAGCAACATCGTCGAGGCCGTCCGTCCCGCGGATGGCGAACCGCCGGTACTCGCTCTTACGGGGCAGCCCGTCCTCGAACACCACCATCGAGGCCACCACGTCGTTGCCCTGCAGGTTGGACACGTCGTAGCACTCCACCCGCAGCGGCGCCTCGTCGAGCCCGAGGGCTCCCTGGATCTCCTCCAGCGCTCTGCTCCGGGTCGTGATGTCGCTGGCGCGCCGCGTCTTGTGCAGCTTGAGCGCCTGCTGAGCGTTGCGCGTCACGGTTTCGAGCAGCGCCCGCTTGTCGCCGCGCTGCGGTACCCGGAGCCGGACGCGCCCGCCGCGTAGCTCGGCCATCAGGTCGTGCAGCGCCGAAGCCTCGTCCGGGTCGTCCGGGAGCGCCGGGACCAGGATCTCGCGCGGCACCGACTCGCCGCTCTCGCCGTACAGCTGCAGCAGGAACCGCACGACGAGCTCGGCGGTGGACGCCTCCTCGGCCTTGTCGGCCACCCAGCCGCGCTGGCCGCGCACCCGGCCCTCCCGGACGTGGAAGATCTGCACGGCGACCTCGAGCGGATCATCGGCCAGCGCCACGACGTCGGCGTCGGTGGCGTCGCCGAGCACGACCGCGTTCTGCTCCATGGCCCGCCGGAGCGCCGCGACATCGTCGCGCAGCCGGGCGGCACGCTCGTAGTCCTGCTCGGCGGACGCCGCCTTCATCTCCCGCTCGAGCCGGCGGATGTAGGTGGTGGTGTTGCCCTCGAGAAAGGCGACCAGATCTTCGGCGATCGCCCGGTGCTCGTCGGCGGTCACCCTGCCGACGCAGGGCGCCGAGCACTTGTCGATGTAGCCGAGCAGGCACGGACGGCCGCTGCTGCGCGCCCGCTGGAAGACCCCCTTGGAACAACTGCGCACGGGGAACACGCGCAACAGCTGGTCCAACGTCTCCCTGATCGCCCACGCGTGCGCGTACGGCCCGAAGTACCGGACGCCGCGCTTCTTGGCTCCCCGGAGCACCATGGCGCGCGGGTACTCCTCGTTCAGCGTCACGGCCAGGTAGGGGTAGGACTTGTCGTCCCGGTACCGGACGTTGAACCTCGGGTCGAACTCCTTGATCCACGAGTACTCGAGCTGCAGCGCCTCGACCTCGTTGCGGACCACCGTCCACTCGACCTTCGCGGCCGACGTGACCATGGCCTGGGTGCGCGGGTGCAGGAGGGCCACGTCGGCGAAGTACGAGTTGAGCCGTGAGCGGAGGCTCTTCGCCTTGCCGACATAGAGCACCCGGCCGGTCGGGTCGCTGAACCGGTAGACACCCGGCTCGTCCGGCACCGAGCCGGGCTCCGGCCGGTAGGTCGACGGGTCTGGCACCCCTCCACCCTAGCCACGCGGCCCGACTGGAGGACCCGGCGCCGACGCGACCTGGCCAGGCGGCCGCGGGCCGTCAGCCCTGGACGATCTGCCCGTCCTGCTGGCTGATCTCGATCTCGGGGAGCGGCTCGGGCGCCGGGCCCCTCTCGACCGTGCCGTCCTCGACGAAGTACCGGCTGCCGTGGCACGGGCAGCGGATCAGGCCGTCACTGACGTCGGTCACCTGGCATCCCTGATGGGTGCACCGGCTGGAAAATCCCCGGAACTCGCCCTCGGAAGGCTGGGTGATGACTATCTCCGCGTCGCTGAGGATGACGCCACCGCCGACCGGTACGTCCGCCGCGGCGACGAGCCCCTCGGCGCCGTTGTCCTCGGCACCGTCCTCGGCGTCCTCGTCCTCGGCTGCGTCATCGTCAGCGGCGTCGTCGGGAGGCTCGTCGTCCGGTTCGCTGTCCGCCGGCTCGTCGTCGGGGGAAGCCGGGCCGGTGGGCTGACCGGAGCCGGCAGGCGTACCGCCGTCGTCGCCGCACGCGGCCAGCACGCCGGCCAGCCCCGCGGCCCCGGCACCGATCAACACCCGCCGCCGGTGCAGCGCAACCGGTCCTCCGGTCGTCGTCACGTCCTCAGCCATCGCCGTCCTTCTCGTCGGTTCATCGTCGACTGGTGTCACAACGGGAGCAACGCTCGGGCGGCGCCTTCCGTTCA
>JBMCTR010000166.1:0-5027 GCA_048622955.1 Actinomycetota bacterium | reverse complement strand
CCGGAAAGGGGTACGTGTGGAGGGAAGCGGTGGCCGGGAGCAGGCGAGCGAGGACGAACGTCTCGCCGCGATCGAGCGGTATCTGGTACACAGCGAGCCTGACCCAGCGCTCGATCGCGTCTCCCGGCTTGCGGCACGGGTGTTCCGTGCTCCGATGGCAGCGGTCAGCTTCGTCGGCGAGGATCGCGTCAGATACGTGGGCCGGTGCGGTCTCGACGTCACCGAGGTCGACTCCCTGCCGGGACTGTGCGCCACGGCGATAGCCCGGCCCGGGTCGTACGTCCTGGGGGATGCGCGGGCCGACCCCCGCGCTCGGAAGCACCCCCTGGTGACCGGACCGCCGAATGTGCGGTTCTACGCCGCGGTCCCGATTCTCGTGGCCGGTGGCTATCCGATCGGCACCGTCTGCGTGATGGATACCGTGCCCGGTCGCGCCAGAGCCGATCAACTCGCCATGCTGCACGATCTCGGTTTCCTGGTCGCCGACAAGCTGGAGTTGCGCGCGGCGGCGGTCGGCATGGTGGAGGCCGAGCAGGAGGCCCGAAGCAGGCTCATCGCCGAGACCCAACGCGTCGGGCACATCGCCGAGGCGCTGCAGGCCAGCCTGACGCCCCTGGCGCCGCCGCGGGTGCCCGGGCTGGACGTCGCAGCGTTCTGCCGTCCGCTGTCCCGGGACGCCGTGGGCGGCGACTTCTACGACGTCTTCCCGATCGACGAGGGACGCTGGGGGGTGTTCGTCGGCGATATGGCGGGCAAGGGCGTGGAGGCGGCCGCGTTCACCTCGCTGGCACGCTACAGCCTGCGCGCTGCTGCCCTGGTCCAGCCCGGGCCGGGCGAGGTGCTCGCGGCCGTCAACGAAGCGATGCTTCGCGATCCGGCCGCGGACGAGAGCCTGTACTGCACCATCGCCTACGGCGAGTTCGTCGAGTCCGACGGGGCCTGGCTCGCCGTCGTCGCCGTCGGCGGGCACCCGCCGCCGTTGGTGATCCGCGCCAACGGTGACATCGAGGAGGTGAACGCCGAGGGGACGATCGTCGGCAGCTTCGAAGACCAGCACTACGCCACCGTGCGGGTCTCACTCGGCCCGGGAGACACCATCGTCCTGTACAGCGACGGCATGAGCGACCTGCCGACCGGCAAGGGCCGGCTCGGCATCGAGGGCGTGGCGCGCGCTCTCGGGGACCGGCATGTCGCCTCTGCGGACGACGCCATCGCACTGCTGCAGGGGATCATCACGGGCAACGATCAGCCGCTCCAGGACGACGTCGTCATCGTCGCGGTGACGGTGCCCGGTCGTCCCGTGCCGCAGAAGCAGCTACCTCATGGGACGCCACGCAGCGACGCCGCGGGGGTCGTGCTGCAGCCCGGGTCGGACAGCTAGACTTCCGGACCGTGCTCGAGGCCGTGTTCACCAGCGTGGTCGTCATCGTCTCCGCGGCGGTGGGGCTGTTCTCGGCGATGATCGTCTATCAGCTGTACAAGGGCCGAGTGTGATCGAAATTCCGAGTGACCTGCACGCCGACTGCGTTCCGATCGCGTGGCTGCTCGGCCGGTGGGAGGGCGCCGGTGTGGGCGACTACCCGACGATCGAGGCGTTCCACTTCGGTCAAGAGCTCACGTTCGGGTACACGCCGGGCAAGCCGTTCCTGTCCTACGTGAGCCGGAGCTGGATCCTCGACCAGGACGGCAACCTGGTGCGTCCCGCGGCGGCCGAGACGGGATACTGGCGGCCCCAGCCGGAGGGCAAGATCGAGGTCCTGCTCACGCACCCCACCGGGTTCGTCGAGATCTATCTGGGCGACGTCGAGCCGGCGAAGATCGAGCTGGCCACCCGCGGAGTGCTGAAGACCGAGACGGCCAAGGACTACCGGTCGGGGCACCGGCTCTACGGCCTCGTCGAAGGCCGGCTGATGTACGTCTACGAGATGGCCGCCATGGGCCACGACCTGCAGCCGCACCTGTCGGCTGAGCTCAAGCGGGTCGCCGGCGCGACGGAGATCGCCGAACGCGGCGGGGCCGGATAGCGCAGGGAGTCCATACACTCGGGGCATGGGGACCGTCCGGACGCCCGACTGGCGCGACGACCTGCGAGCGCAGGGCTACCGGCTGACTCCGCAGCGGGAACTGGTGCTCAAGGCCGTCGAGGAGCTGGACCACGCCTCCCCGGAGGACATCCTGGAGGAGGTGCGGCGGACCGCCGAGGGCATCAACCTCTCGACGGTGTACCGGGCGCTCGAGCTGTTGGAGAAGCTCGGGCTCGTCAGCCACACCCATCTGGGGCGGGGAGCACCGTCGTACCACGCGACGACCGAGCCGGCGCACCTGCACCTGGTGTGCCGGACGTGCGAGCGGGTGACCGAGGTGTCGCCGGAGGTGGCGGCCGAGCTCATCGACCGCGTGGAGCAGGATCACGGCTTCCGGACGGATGTCCGTCACACCACACTGTTCGGCACCTGCCAGGACTGTCTGCGAGGATCGTGACGTTGGGCGTAGGTATGGGCACGAACTATCGCAGTCCCCTGCTGGACCGTCCGGGCGCGGTGGCAGCGTCCGGCCCGGATGCCGCCGTCGCGGCGCACTACGGCGATCCACTGCGGGAGCAGCGCACCCTGGCCAACGGCGGGTCCGCGGTCGACCTGTCGCACCGGGACGTGATCCGGGTCGGCGGTCCCGACCGGCTGGACTGGCTGCACTCGCTGACCAGCCAGTACCTCTCCGCACTGCCGCCCGGGACGGCGACGACCGCGCTGGTCCTCTCACCGCACGGTCACGTCGAGCACGCGATGTCCGGGGTCGACGACGGCGAGGCGTTCTGGGCCCACCTCGAACCGGGCGCGGCCGGGTCGCTGGTGGCGTTCCTGGACTCGATGCGCTTCCTGAGCCGGGTGGAGGTCGAGGACGTGTCGGCCGAGTACGCGGTGGTGTGGCAGCCGCAGCTCGAGGCACATGAGAAACACCTCACCCGGGTCGGCGACCGGGGGCGGGAACTGCTGGTGCCCCGCGACGAGTTGGCCCCGTCCGTCGGCGACGCGCCGGCCGGAGTCTGGGCGTACGAGGCGCTGCGGATCGCCGCGCACGAGCCGCGGCCGGGGCTGGACACCGACCACCGGACGATCCCGAACGAGGTGGGCTGGCTGGGCTCGGCCGTCCACCTGGACAAGGGTTGCTACCGCGGCCAGGAGACGGTGGCGCGGGTGCACAACCTGGGCCGCCCCCCGCGGCGCCTCGTGATGCTGCACCTCGACGGCTCGGTGGACCACCTGCCCGAGCACGGCGACCCCGTCGAGCGGGACGGCCGCAACGTCGGGTTCGTCGGTTCGGCGGCGCGCCACTACGAGCTCGGGCCGATCGCGCTGGCGCTGGTCAAGCGCAACGTGCCGGTGGACGCGGAGTTGCTGGCCGGCGGTGTCGCCGCGGCGCAGGAGGTCGTGGTCGACCCGGACGTCGGCCTCCACGTCCGCCGCTGACCCTCACTCGCCGATCATGCAATCGGCGTGCGACACGCCGTTTTGCCCGGATCGTCCACGTTTCCCCCGGTCAGGCTTCCAGGAGCAACGTGACAGGTCCGTCGTTGGTCAGCCGCACCTGCATCTGGGCGCCGAACACGCCCGTCTCGACGTGCGCTCCGAGGTCGCGCAACGCGCCGCAGAACGCGGTGACGAGGGGCTCCGCCACCGGCCCGGGGGCGGCCTCCGACCAGGACGGGCGGCGTCCCTTCCGGGTGTCGGCGTACAGCGTGAACTGGCTGATCACCAGAACCGGAGCGCCGGCGTCCGAGGCGGACCTCTCGTCGTCCAGGATGCGTAGTTCCCAGATCTTGCGGGCCAGGCGCTGCGCGGCGCCGTCCGTGTCGTCGCGGTGGACGCCGAGCAGCACGAGCAGGGCCTGGCCGCCCGGCTCGGGGTCCGCGGAGCCGACCACCTCGCCGTCGACGACGACCGATGCCGAGGTCACCCGCTGCACGACCGCTCTCACGGCGCTTCCCCACTGTGGTCGGCTGCGGGTCGCCGACGCCATCGCCGGACGGCGGCACGTGCTCCCATCGAGATCACCAGCGCGGCCACGCCGAGCACGATAGTCCGCCACGGCAGCGATGCCGCCAGCAGGAGGCACGATGCCAGACCCGCCCAGGCCAGCCACCGCGGCCACAGCCGCTCCTCGCGCCTGAGCCGCAGCGCGGCGGCGTTCGTCACCGCGTAGTAGAGCAGCACGGTGAACGCGCTGAACGACAGGGCGGCGACGAGCCCTCCGGCGAGGACGGCTGCCAGCACGGCGACGCCGACGACCACCTCGGCCACATGGGGGATCCGGCGCCGCTCGTGCACCGTGGCCAGCTTTCCCGGCAGGTCGGACTCCGCGGCCATCGCGAACGCCGTACGGCTGACGCCGGCCACGAGCGCCAGCAGTGCCGCGAGGGCGGCCACTGCGGCGCCGGCCGTCGCGACGGGCGCCAGCCAGTTCACCCCGGCTTGCTCGACGGCGGCGGTGACCGGCCTCGCGGAGTCCGCCGCACCTCCCGTCCCGAGGGCGGCGAGCACCGCGGCGGCGACCGCCAGGTACAGCAGCAGCACCAGTCCGAGGGCGATCGGTATCGCGCGGGGGATCGTCCGCCGCGGGTCGCGTACCTCCTCGCCCAGCGTCGCGATGCGTGCGTAGCCGGCGAAGGCGAAGAACACCAGGCCGGCGGCACCGAGCACGTCTGTGACTCCGGCGTCGACGGACGCGCTCTGCCTGGCCTCGGCGTCCGCGCCCGCCAGCGCCGCCACGACGACGAACAGCAGCACGGCCACGACGGCTGCGACCAGCACGCGCGTCGTCCGCGCCGTCCGCTGGACACCGGCCAGGTTGGTCGCCGTGACCAGTACCGTCGCCGCGACGGCGACGGCGCGTGAGTGTTCCGGCCAGAGGTAGGTCCCGACCGCGTGCGCCGCCGCGGCGCAGGACGCGACCTTGCCCACCACGAAGGCGTACCCGGCGAGTGCGCCCCAGGAGCGGCCGAGCCGCTCCCGGCCGTAGACGTACGTCCC
>JBMCTR010000165.1:0-5037 GCA_048622955.1 Actinomycetota bacterium | reverse complement strand
CAGGATCTGCTCGACGGCCGCCCTGCGGGTGACGGCCACGCCGTGCGGCTTGCCGCGGTAGAGCAGCAACTTCGCGTTGGGGATGCGCTCGGTCGTCTCGCGGAACAGCGCCGTGGAGTAGAAGCCGTCGCGCTCCCCGGCGATCACGAGGGTCGGCGCGGTGATCCGGTGCAGGTCCGGAGCGCTGTCGAACGCGTCCTCCGCGGCGATGGTGATGAGCATGTCGGACGGGTCCTTCGGGGCCATCGCTCCGCCGGCGAGCCACATCAGGCCGGCCATGAGCCGGCGTCCGGCGGCGGTGGACGCCGACACCTCGCCCAGCGCGGCGTATCCGTGGCGGGGCCGGCCGGCCGCGACCATCTCGGCCAGCGTGCGCTGCGCCTGGCGGCCCCGCGGCGACAGCCGGCAGGCCGTGTCCGCGAGCACGAGCCGGCGCACCAGGTCGGGATGGTCGATCGCCAGTTGCTGGGCGATCGACCCGCCGGTGGACACGCCCTCGACCAGCACCGGGCCGCCGAACTCGTGCCTGATCGCATCGGCGTAGTGGCCGGCGAGGTCCCCGATCGTCGCTCCCGACGGCAGCCTCGGCTTCCGGTTGACCAGGTAGACGGTGAACCGCTCCGCCAGCGGACGGAGCACCCGCAGCGTCCACCACCGCTCCATGCCGGTCGGGTTCGTGTGCTCCGGGGTCAGGCCGGCGAGGATGACCAGCGGCGGCCCCTGCCCGATCGCCAGGTACGGCAGCCCGCCGTACAGCGAGCCTTCGCGGGTCATAGCCCTCCCTGTCTGCCGCGAACGGGGACGCAGGTCGCTACCGCGTCGGGCCGAACGCCCCTGTCCTATCACGGCGAGGCCGGAAAACACTGGAGATCGTGACGAACGCTGAGAACCCGCCGGCCCAGGCGCCGGAGGCGGAATCGGAGACGATGCTGATCGACAGGTACCTCCCGCGCTTCCAGGCGACTCAGATCGAGCACGCCGTCGTCAACGCGGACATCGGGACCACCTGGGCGGCTCTCGTCGACCTCGACCTGCTGAACGTGCACTCGCCGCTGCTCGACGCCGCGTTCTTCGTGCGCGGCCTGCCGTCCAGGGTGATGACGCGGCTGGGACGGGCTCCGTCGGCAGGCGCCACCGGGCCGACCGCGCTACGGCTGACGGGCATCGACGAGCACAACCTCGAGGGGTGGCTGGCGCTGGGCGAGCGGCCCGGGCGGGAGGTCGCCTTCGGCGCCGTCGGGCGGTTCTGGAAGCCCAACATCGAGTGGTACGACGTCACGACGATGACGCCGGAGCAGTTCGCCGCGTTCGACGAGGCGGGATGGGGCAAGATCGCGGCCAACTTCTCGCTGCGGCAGTACGGCGACGAGCGCACGCTGGTCTCGTACGAGGCGCGCACCGTGACCACCGACCCGGACTCGGCCCAGAAGTTCGCGCGCTACTGGACGGTGATCCGCCCGTTCGTCGGCCACGTCGAGCGCGCCGCGCTCGCCACCGTGCGGCGGGACGCGGAACGGGTCGGATAGGCGGTCACAGCGGACGCGTCACGGTCAGGCGATCTCCAGCACCCGCGGCGCGATGCGCTCGGCGACCTGCTCGGCGAACTCGACCGGGTGCCGGTCCGGCATGAGCTGCACCTCGGCGGCACCCAGCTTCGCGTACTCCCGCACGTCCGCGATGAAGGCGTCGACATCATTCAGGACCGGGCGGGCCGCCAGGATCGTCTTGTCGATGCTGTCGTAGTCCCGCCCCTCGGCCTCGCAGTGCTTGCGGAGCACGTCGAACTTGTGCGCGACGCCTTCGGCCGAGGTGCCGAACACGTTGCACGCGTCCGCGTAGCGGGCGACGAGCCGCAGCGTCTTCGTCTCGCCGCCACCGCCGATCATGATCGGCGGGCGGGGAGTACTGAGGGGCGGAGGCGAGCACAGCGTCTCGTCCAACCGGTAGTGCCTGCCGTGGTACGGCCCGTCGTCGTCGCTCCACATCTGCAGGCAGATCTGCAGGGTCTCCTCCAGCCGCTCGAAGCGTTCGGCCACCGGGACGACCGGGACGCCGAGCGCCCGCTGCTCCCGCTCGTACCACGACGCGCCGATGCCGAGGCGGGCCCGGCCGCCGGACAGCACGTCGAGCGTCGTCACCGTCTTCGCGAGCACGCCCGGGTAGCGGTACATCACGCCGGTGACGAGCAGCCCGAGCGTCATCCGCTCGGTCTTGCCGGCCAGGTAGCCGAGCGTGGTGTACCCCTCCAGCATCGGGTCGCTCGCCGGAGCGACCTGCTCCATCTGGAAGAAGTGGTCCATCACGGTGAACCCGGAGAAGCCGGCCTGCTCCGCGATCCGCGCGGTCTCGGCCAGGGTGGGAGCGATGGTGGCCGGCTCCGGCGGTACCGCGTAGTTCCAGTAGTGCAGGCCGAGGCGCATCGGAACCTCCTCCATTGACGAGAGCGCTCCCGGGATCAGTGAACCAGGACCGCGCCGTCCCCGTGAACCGGTTACGGTTCCGCTCACAGCGATCAAGTGATCCGTGGGCGAACGCGCCGGTTGCGTCATATGCCAGCGGCGCGCCTGCGAGGTAGGTTAAAGGTAACCGCCCTGGACGGGAGGCCGATCCGATGCCGTGGTTCGTCTGGTTGATTATCGCTGCGGGCCTGGGTGTGGCAGAGTTCTTCACGCTGACCCTCGCCCTTGGGCTGCTTGCCGCCGCAGCGCTCGTGGCGGCGGTCGTCGCTGGCCTGGGGTTGGGGTTGCTGGCGCAGATCCTCGCGTTCGCCGTCGCCGGCGCTGGAGGGTTGTTGTTCATCCGGCCCATCGCGCAGCGGCACATGGCCCAGCCTCCGCTGTCGCGTGAGGGCACCGACGCGCTCGTCGGGAAGCAGGCGGTGGTAACGCAGGAGGTCACCGCCGCGCGCGGCCTCATCAAGCTCTCGGGAGAGCAGTGGTCCGCCCGGGCGCTGGACGAGCACCAGGTGATTCCCGTGGGTGCCCTGGTGGATGTGATGGAGATCGACGGCGCGACGGCCGTCGTCTATCCGAGAGAGCTCCTGCCGTGAACCCAGACTGCTGAGAAGAGGGCTGAGAAGCTATGGACCCATTGGTACCGATCGTTGTCATCGCGCTCTTGGTGGTGTTCCTGGTCATATCGACGGTACGGATCGTCCCCCAAGCCCGCCGGTACAACATCGAGCGGTTCGGCCGCTACCGGACGACGTTGCAGCCCGGGCTGAACTTCATCCTGCCGCTGGCGGACCGGGTGAACACCCGGCTCGACATCCGGGAGCAGGTCTACTCGTCCCGGCCGCAGCCGGTGATCACCGAGGACAACCTGGTGGTCAACATCGACACGGTGCTGTACTACCAGATCACCGAGCCCCGGGCGGCCGCCTACGAGGTCTCCGACTATGTGCAGGCGATCGACCAGCTCACGGTCACCACGCTGCGCAACGTCATCGGGAGCATGGACCTCGAGCGGACCCTGACCTCCCGCGAGGAGATCAACGCGCAGCTGCGCACGGTCCTGGACGAGGCCACCGGCAAGTGGGGCATCCGGGTGAACCGGGTCGAGATCAAGGCGATCGACCCGCCGTCCACCATCAAGGAGGCCATGGAGAAGCAGATGCGCGCCGAGCGCGACAAGCGCGCGGCCATCCTGCACGCCGAGGGAGAGCGGCAGGCCAAGATCCTCACCGCGGAAGGGACCCAGCAGCAGGAGGTCCTGGAGGCCAAGGGTGACCAGCAGGCGCGGATCCTGCGGGCCGACGGTGAGGCCAAGGCTGTCGAACAGGTTTTCCAGGCGGTCCACCGCTACGACGCCGACCCGAAGGTGCTGGCCTACAAGTACCTGGAGACGCTGCCGCATCTGGCCGGCGGCGAGAACAACACGTTCTGGGTGATCCCCGGCGAGCTCACCGAGGCCGTGCGCACCATCACGAGCGCGTTCGGCGACCACGCCCGGACGATCTCGGGGTCCGGTGGGCAGCGCCCGCAGGAGGAGTCCCGGGAATCAGGGGACGAGGAGCCCCGTGAGCTCGAGGGCGGCGAGCAGCCGGCGCTGGACGCGGTGACCGCGGCAGCCGAGGCCGCCAAGATGGCCGAGGAGGCCGCCAGCGACGCCAAGGCCGAAGCCGCCGAGTTCTCCGAGCGGACCACCTGACGGAGTGACGGAGGACACCGGCCTCGACCTCGTCACGGGAGCGTTCAGCTACACCGGCCGCGCCATCGCGGCGCGGCTGCTCGACTCCGGCCGGCGGGTGCGGACGCTCACCGGCCACCCCGAGCGCCCCGACCCGTTCGGCGGCGAGGTCGAGGCCGCCCCGTACGCCTTCGACGAGCCCGAGCAACTGGTCCGATCGCTGGACGGGGTGAGCACGCTCTACAACACCTACTGGGTGCGGTTCGAGCGCGGCGGGAAGACGCTCGACCAGGCCATCGGCAACTCCCGCACGCTCTTCGAGGCAGCCCGTGCGGGCGGCGTGGGCCGGATCGTCCACATCAGCATCACCAAGCCGGACGCCGCCCCTGCGCTGCCGTACTTCAGGGGCAAGGCGCAGGTGGAGCGCGACCTCGCCGCGGTCGGGGTGCCGCACTCGATCGTGCGGCCTACCGTGGTCTTCGGGCGCGGGGACGTCCTGGTCACCAACATGGCGTGGCTGCTGCGGCGGTTCCCGGTGTTCGCGATCCCCGGCGCGGGCGACTACCGCGTGCGGCCGGTGCACATCGATGACGTGGCGCGGCTGTGCGTCGAGGCCGCGGCGGGGGAGAGCGGGCTGTCGGTGGACGCCGTGGGCCCGGAGACGTTCACCTTCCGTGACTGGGTCGCCATGGTGCGGGACGCGATCGGCGCACGGGCGTGGCTGGTGCACGTCCCGCCGGCGCTCGTCCCCGCGGCCACCTGGGGCATCGGCGTTGTCCTGCGGGACGTGCTGCTGACCCGCGAGGAGCTCACCGGCCTGATGGCGGAGTTGGTCGTCACGGACGGCCCGACGACCGGGCACGTGGCGTTCTCCGACTGGCTACGGGAGCACGCGGCGGACCTCGGCCG
>JBMCTR010000164.1:0-5045 GCA_048622955.1 Actinomycetota bacterium | reverse complement strand
GCGACGAGCACGCCGACGACCACACGGACGAAGGCGACGAGCACGCCGACGAGGGCGACGAGATGGACATGGGCGAAGCGGCGGGCGGTCACGGCGACGACCACCACGGCTTCATGGTCGAGCTGGAGCCGGCCGGCCGCACCACAATCAGCTTCGTCGTCCCGGACAAGCCCGGTGAGTGGGAGTACGGCTGCTTCGCCGAGACCGGGCAGCACTACGCCAACGGGATGCGAGGGACGGTGACGATCACGCCATGACCGAGCAGCCAGAACGTCCCCCTTCCTCCGGGCGAAACCACCTCCTGACCGCAAGCGTGATCTGGGTCATCCTCACGATCGCCGGGCTCATCGCGGTGGGGGCATGGGTGCCCGACAGCTTCCCCTTCCTTGCGTCGGAGGAGGGCGCAGTCGCCGACGGCGCCATCGTGTTCCTCTCCTATCTCGTGATCCCGGTCTTCACGTTCGTGCTGGTGGCCGTCGTGTACGCCATGATCCGCTTCCGGGTCCGCCCGGACGACACCGCCGACAGCGCCAGCCAGCTTCGCACCCACCGCGGTTACACGGTCACCTGGCTGGGCGCGACGACCGCGCTCGCGGTGCTCGTGACCATCCATCCGGGTGTCACCGGGCTGCTGGAGATCTGGGGCGCCCGGGACGAGCCCGACCCGCTCGTCGTCGAGGTCACAGCCCAGCAGTGGGAGTGGAGCTTCACCTATCCGGACCAGGGCATCGAGAACCAGCCGGAACTGGTGCTGCCGGTCGACCAGCCGGTTCGATTCATGATCACATCTGAAGACGTCATCCATTCGTTCTGGATTCCGGCCTTCCGCCTCAAGCATGACGCGGTCCCCGGGTCCACGATCGAGCTCAGCCTCACCCCCGACCGCGTCGGGTCGACGGGGACCAGCGAGATGATGCGCGTCCAGTGCGCGGAGCTGTGCGGGATCGGGCACGCCGACATGGCGGCTCCGGTGCGTGTCGTCCCCGCGGCCGAGTTCGAGCAGTGGGTAACCGAGGTTGGGGGTGGACAGTAGATGGCTGTCGACACGGCAACGGCTCCCCAGCGGGACACCGGCACGCTCGCCGGCCTCGGCCCGCTGCTCCGGGCGACACTGTGGGGGCTGCTCGGGTTCGCCGCGGGTGCGCTGGTCACCGCGCTGCTGCAAGGTGAGCGCGGGTTTACCGAACTTGCTCTCGTCGTCGGGTACGTCACCGGCCTCGTCGGCTGGCAACTCGGCATCGGCGCCTGGGACACCGTGGTTCGGCCGCTGTACGGCGGCAGCGGCGAGTGGGACGAGGGCACCGGACGCTGGCGGTACTTCCGGTTCAACACCGACCACAAGGTGATCGGCCTGCAGTACCTGGTCACCGCGGGTGCGACGTTCGGCGTTGCCGGCCTGCTCGCGCTGCTGATGCGCACCGAGCTGGCCACGGCCCAACTTTCGGTGCTGCCCACCGCACAGGCCTACAACAGCCTGATCAGCGTCCACGGCACCCTGATGCTGTTCGCCGTGTCGGTCGTGGCGATCGTGGGCGGGTTTGGCAACTACTTCGTCCCGCTGATGATCGGCGCCGAGGACATGGCGTTCCCACGCCTCAACGCGTCGAGCTACTGGCTGATCCCGCCGGGCGTGCTGGCGATCCTCGCGAGCCCGCTGCTCGGCGGCTTCCAGGGCGGCTGGACCGCGTACCAGCCGCTGGCTGCCGACGACACGTCCGGCCAGCTGCTGTACTACCTGGGCGTCTACACGCTCGGGATGGCGTCGCTGTTGACGGCGATCAACGTCATCGCCACCACCGTGTTCATGCGCGCGCCAGGGCTGACCTGGGGGCGGCTGCCGATCTTCGTCTGGACGATGCTGCTCACTTCGATCCTCAACCTGGTCTGGGTGCCCGAGGTCGGTGTGGCGATGATCATGGGGATCATGGAACGCGTCGGAGGCACGACGTTCTACGCCGCCGATGGCGGGGTGCCCCTGCTGTGGCAGGACATGTTCTGGATGTTCGGCCATCCCGAGGTCTACATCATCATGCTGACCGCGTGGGGCATCTGGCTGGAGGTCCTCGCGGTCATGGGCCGCAAGACGCTGTTCGGCTACCGATGGGCGGTCGGCGGCTTCATCATCATCGCCCTGATGAGCAGCATCGTGTGGGCGCACCATATGTTCGCGACCACGGCGGACACCCGGCTGATCCCGTTCATGACGACCACGGAGTTGATCTCGATCCCGACCGGGTTCGTGTACCTGGCCGCGATCGGAACCCTCTGGCTGTCCCGAGTGCGCCTGACCACCCCGATGCTCCTGGTGCTGTTCAGCATGCTCACCTTCTTGATCGGCGGCGTGTCGGGGGTGTTCCTCGCAGACGCGCCCGCTGACTTCTACGAGACGGACACCTATTTCGTGGTCGCGCACTTCCACTACGTCATCGTGGGCGGCATGATCTTCGCTTGGCTGGCCGGGCTGTACTACTGGTTCCCGAAGTACACCGGCAAGATGTTCAACGAGCGGTTCGGCAAGATCGCCGCCTGGCTGCTGCTCATCGGGTTCCACGCGACCTTCTTCCCGATGCACTTCCTCGGTCTCGGCGGGATGAACCGGCGGATCGCGACGTACCTGGACAGTGTGGAGCCGGTCAACCTCGTGATCTCCTTCGCAGCGGCCTTCCTCGGCATCTCCCTGGTGCTGCATCTGATCAACCTGGTCTACTCCTGGGCCAGGGGACCGAGTGCGGGCCCGAATCCGTGGGGCGGCAAGACCCTGGAGTGGGAGACCTCCTCGCCACCGCCGCGGGAGAACTTCGAGATCGAGCCGCTGGTGCTGGCCGACTTCTACGGCTACGGCGAGGCCGCTCCCGAGCCTGGCATGGTGCCACTGCCCGGCGTTCGGCCCCGTCCGCTGGAGCCGGAGCCGACCGGCTTCGAAGCCGCGGGGATCGCTGCCAGGGCCACCGGCCGCGATGGCCCCAACCCGCACTCCGACCCGACGGCGAGCCCCGACGACGACAAGCCCCACGACAGGCAAGGGTGATCGGTCATGAGCGTCACAACGCGTTCCTCCGACGACAGCGCCCCCGTCGACCCGGTCGCCGGCCACCACGCCGGCGCGGAGCGAGAACGGCGCACCCGGTTGTTCGGCCTGGCGTTGTTCATCGTGGCCGAGACTATGATCTTCGTACCGCTGTTCGCGATCCGGTTCCTCCTCGCCGGCACGAGCCAGCCGGAGGGCCTCCGGGCCGGAGGGACCGTCGTGCTGACCGTCGTGATGGCCGCAAGCTTCGCCGCGATGTACGGCGCGCGCCGCGCGGCACGGCGGGACAGCCCGTCGGCGACGGCCACCGGGCTGTGGACGGCGGCGGTCCTCGGCCTCGTCACCGCGGTCGGTTCCGGCATCGCCTGGACCGATCCGGCCCTGGACGCGGCCGACCACTTCGGCGGCGTCTTCTACCTGACGACCGGGGCACACGCCGTCCACCTGGTGCTCGGCGCGGCGTTCATTGCCGGTCTCGCCGTCCAGGCGCGGCGCGGGCGGTTCGCCGGCGATGACCACACGCTCGTCGACGTGGCGTACTGGTTCTGGGCCTACCTGCTGGTCCTGTTTCTCGCCGTCGACGTCATCTTCTTCCTGGTCTGACCGGAGGTGAGCAACGGATGAACGCAGTCGATGTCCCCGCCGCATGGTGGATCTTCTGGCTGATCGTAGGGGCTGCGCTCTTCTGCGGCCTGATATGGACCTTCTACCGGTTGGCCATGTGGGCGGAACACGACACGTGGCGGGAGTTCGTCGCCCGGCGCGGGAGGCAGGCCTCGGTCACAGCCGCGCAGGAGCGCACGCCCGAGACCTCGGACCGTTGACGCTCACCGCCGCCCCCACGCGGACGGCCGAGCTTGTCCGAGGCTACGTGGCGCTGACCAAGCCGCGGATCATCGAGCTGCTGCTGGTGACGACCGTGCCCGCGATGATCCTCGCGGCCGGCGGTGTCCCGCCCCTCGGGAAGCTGGGGGCCACGCTGGTCGGCGGCACGCTGGCCGCAGGCAGCGCGAACGCGCTGAACTGCTACGTGGACAGGGACATCGACGAGGTCATGCGGCGTACGCAGCGCCGCCCGCTCCCCCGCCGCACCGTGAGCACCCGGGGTGCGTTCCTGTTCGCCATCGCCCTGGGCGTGGTCGCCACCGCGATCATGGCGGCCGGCACGACCCTGCTCGCCACCGCCCTCACGGTCGCAGCCATCGTGTTCTACGTCTTCGGGTACACGCTGTGGCTGAAGCGCCGCACCCCGCAGAACATCGTGTGGGGCGGGGTCGCCGGGTGCATGCCCGTGCTCATCGGCTGGTCGGCGGTGACGGGAAGCCTCGCACCGGCGCCGGTCATCCTGTTTTTGATCGTCTTCTTCTGGACGCCGCCGCACTTCTGGGCGCTGGCGCAGCGCTTCCGCGAGGACTACGCGGCGGCCGGGGTCCCGATGCTGCCCGCCGTCGCCGGAGCGGAGCGGGTCGGCCGGCACATCGTCGGCTACTCGTGGGCGACGGCCGCCGCGTCGGTCGCGCTGTGGCCGGTGGCGACATCGTGGCTGTACGGCGGGTCCGCCGTGGTCCTCGGTGCCGCGCTCCTGGTGCGGGCACACGCCCTGCACGACCGGACGAGGCAGGGGCTGCCACCGGAGTCGATGGGCCTGTTCCGCTGGTCGACCCGGTACCTGGCGCTGCTGTTCGGCGCACTGGCCCTCGACGTGCTCCTGCTCGCCTGACGGGTCAGCCGGGGAGGTCCTCCGGCCCGAACGGCTGCGGCAGCACCTCGGTCATCGGCAGCACGCCCTCCGGCGTGTCCACCAACAGCTCCGGCCCGCCGTGTTCCCAGAGCAGCTGCCGGCACCGCCCGCACGGCATCAGCCGCTGGCCGCGCCCTCCCACGCAGGTCACCGCCACCAGCCGGCCGCCGCCGCCGGCCGCGAGGGACGAGACGACGCCGCACTCGGCGCACAGCGTCACACCGTACGAGGCGTTCTCGACGTTGCAGCCCACGACGACCCGCCCGTCGTCCACGA
>JBMCTR010000163.1:0-5061 GCA_048622955.1 Actinomycetota bacterium | reverse complement strand
ACGTTGTCCTTCACCGCGAGGAAGCTGTCCGGCGCGACGGAGATGGAGTCGATGCCGGCGCGCACCAGCAGGCGGGCGAAGTCCGGGTCGTCGCTGGGACGTTGGCCGCACAGGCCGACCTTCCGGTCCTTGCCGTGCGCCGAGCCGATCACCGACTCGATGCTCTTCGTGACAGCCGGGTTGCGCTCGTCGAACAGCGGCGCGAGACGCTCGGAGTCCCGATCGACGCCGAGGGTGAGCTGGGTGAGGTCGTTGCTGCCCACGGAGAACCCGTCGAACCGGTCGGCGAAGTCCTCGGCGAGCAGGACGTTGGACGGTATCTCGACCATCACGTAGACCTCCAGGCCGTCATGGCCACGGGACAGGCCCTGATCGGCAAGGGCGTCGAGGACGCGGTCGGCTTCCGCAGGGGTGCGGCAGAACGGGATCATCACCACCGTGTTCGTCAGGCCCATCCGGTCGCGGACCCGGTGAATGGCACGGCATTCCAGATCGAACCCGGCGCGGTAGTCGGCGCTGTAGTACCGGCTCGCGCCCCGCCAGCCCAGCATGGGGTTCTCCTCGGCCGGTTCGAACGCCGCGCCGCCGATGAGCCTGGCGTACTCGTTGGTCTTGAAGTCGCTCATCCGCACGATCACCGGCTTGGGCCACCACACGGCGGCGATGCGCGCAATGCCGTACGCCAGGCGCTCGACGAAGAACTCCGCCTTGTCCTCGTAGCCACGGGTCAGGTCGATGATCCGCCGCCGGGCGTCGTCATCCTCGAGATCGTCGAACTCGACCAGAGCCATGGGGTGGATCTTGATGTGGTTGTTGACGATGAACTCCATCCGGGCCAGGCCGACGCCGTCAGCGGGGAGCCGCCACCACCGGAAGGCCGCCGCCGGGTTCGCCAGGTTCAGCATGACGTCGGTGGTCGTGGCGGGCACCCCGGCGAGGTCGATGTCCCGTACCTCGTAGTCGAGGATTCCTTCGTAGACGTGGCCCTCCTCGCCCTCGGCGCACGAGACGGTGATCTCCTGCCCGGTGGAGAGCCTGCCGGTGGCATCGCCGGTGCCCACGATGGCGGGCAACCCGAGCTCGCGGCTCACGATGGCGGCGTGCGAGGTGCGGCCGCCATGGTCGGTGACGACGGCCGCCGCGCGCTTCATGATGGGCTCCCAGTCCGGGTCGGTGGCACCCGTGACCAGCACCGAGCCGTCCACGAACCGGTCGATCTCCTCGGCGCTGCGCAGGTTGCAGGCCTGCCCCGCCGCGATGGCGTCGCCGATGGCAAGGCCGCTGGCCAGCCGGGTGCCGCGCTCGCCGAGGCGGAAGGAGCGCAGCGTCGAGGCCTCCTTGCGCACCTGGACCGTCTCGGGCCGCGCCTGCACGATGTACAACTCGCCGGTCTCGCCGTCCTTGGCCCACTCCATGTCCATCGCGCAGCCGTAGTGCTCCTCGATCGCCGCCGCCCACCGGGCCAGGTGCACGATCTCCGAGTCGTCCAGAACGGCGGCCGCTCGCTCGTCGTCGGTGGTGTCGACGGTCCGGGTGGGCGCCGCCCCGGGCTCGCCGTAGACGATCTTCGTCAGCTTGCTCCCGAGCGTCTTCGAGATCACCGGGCTCAACTCGGCGCGATCGAGCAGCGGCTTGAAGACCAGGTACTCGTCGGGGTCCACCTTCCCGGCCACGACGGACTCGCCCAGCCCCCACGAGCTGTTGACGAGCACCACCCGCGGAAACCCGCTATCGGTGTCGATCGAGAACATCACGCCCGCGCCAGCCAGGTCGGAGCGGACCATCTGCTGCACTCCCACGGATAGCGCCACCTTGGCGTGGTCGAAGTCGTGGTGCTCGCGGTAGCTGATGGCGCGGTTGGTGAACAGCGAGGCATAGCAGCGCTTGCAGGCGTCCAGCAGGGCCTGCGCCCCGGTGACGTTGAGGAAGGTCTCCTGCTGGCCGGCGAAGCTGGCCTCGGGCAGGTCCTCGGCCGTGGCGCTGCTGCGGACGGCGACACCCGGATCGGCTTGCCCCAGCCGGTCCGCCAGCGTGCCGTAGGCGTCCGTGATGGCCCCGGCGATGTGATTCGGGAACTCGGCATCGAGGAACATCTCGCGGATGGCGTCGCCCACGTCGGCGAGCTCGGCACCACCGTGCAGCGCGTCGATCTGTTCGGAGATGCGGGCTCGGAGGTCGTTGGCGTCGAGGAACTCCCAGTACGCCCGCGCGGTGGTGGCGAACCCTCCCGGGACCCGGACACCCTCGGACGCCAGACGGGAGATCATCTCTCCGAGCGAGGCGTTCTTGCCGCCGACCAGGCCGGTGTCATCGGACGAGAGGTCCTCGAGCCATGCCACCGTGCTCGGCTGGGCCATCGTTCTCCCTCCTTACTCGATCGACGCCGTCCGCTCGCCGCTGACGCCGGGTGCCCCATCGCCTCCGAGCGGGAACCGCACCGTCGCGCCGGGCTTCAGCTCGGCGACTTCGTCGCGGCAGGCGACCTCGATGGGCTCCTGCATTCCCGCCTCGGCGGCCACCTCCACGTCGGAACCGCTGATGCGGATCTGCAGCGGGTGCTCGCGGTAGCGGATCGGGAACTCGAGCATGCCCAGCTGCTTCGGCCAGTACGGGTTGAGCAGCAGCCGGTCCCCCCGCGTCTCGAGCCCGGAGAAGCACCGTTGGAGCAGGTCGATGCTTCCCGCCATGGCTGCCAGGTGGACGCCTTCCGGCGTGGTCCCGCCCTGGATGTCCGTGACGTCGGTCCGCAGCGCCCTGGTGAAGAAGTCCATGGCGCGTTCCCGGTGTGCCCGTGCCAGCACCCACGCGTGCACCACCGCGCTCAGGGTGGACCCGTGGGACGTTCGGGCGAGGTAGTAGTCGATGTTGCGCGGGATGTCGTCGTCGCCCACGTGGTAACCCAGCCGGCCGAGCAGCCCGCCGAGCTCCTCGGCCGACAGCAGGTAGAACAGCATCAGCACGTCGGCCTGCTTCGACGCCTTGTACCGGTTGACGCTGTCGCCCTCCGCCTCGAGGATCCGGTCCAGGCGCCGGAAGTTGCCGTACCGCTGCCGGTACTGCTCCCAGTCCAGCTCCTCGAGGTCCTCGTAGCCCTCGAACTGGCTGATGATGCCGTCGTCGTGGAACGGGACGAACATCCGGCGGGCGATGTCCTCCCAGTGCGCGAGCTCGTCCGCGCCGAGCGCGATGGTCTCGGTGAGCTCGTGGCGCACCCGTGCAGTGAGCAACGCGAGCGCGTCCATGGCTCGCAGGATCACCCACACCGCCATCACGTTCGTGTAGGCGTTGTTGTCGATCCCGCCGTCCTCCCCGCCGGGATAGCCGGAGTGGAACTCGTCCGGCCCCATCACTGCGCGGATCACGTAGCGCTCGCGCTCCTCGTCGTACGAGGCGAGGCCGGCCCAGAAGCGGGCGATCTCCACCAGCATCAGCGCACCGTAGTGGTCGAGGAACTCCCGGTCTCCGGTCGCCTGGTAGTACTGCCACACGTTGTAGGCGACGGCGATGCCCGCGTGCCGTTGCCGCCAGGTGGGGTCGGGAAGCCAGCGGCCGGACAGCGGGTTCAGGTGAAGTTGCTGGGTCTCCTCGCGGCCGTCGCTTCCGGACTGCCACGGATACATCGCGCCCGCGTGACCGGCTTCCCGCGCCGCCTGCCGCGCCTCGGGCAGCCGGCGGTAGCGGTAGCGCAGCAGCGAGCGGGTCAGGTTCGGCAGGCGCAAGTTCAGCACCGGGAAGACGAACAGCTCGTCCCAGAGGATGTGACCGCGGTACGCCTCCCCGTGCAACCCCCGGGCCGGGACTCCAACGTCGAGCTCTGCGCTGTTGGGAGACACCGTCTGCAACAGATGCAGCAGGTGGAGACGCAGGATGCGCTGCAGGTCCTGGTCGTCGGCCATCTCGATGGCGAACCGTTCCCACAGCTGGCGCCACGCGAGGGTGTGGCTTTCCAGCAGCTCATCGAACCGTCCCAGCCGGGGCAACCAGCGGACGGCCTCGTCGGCCGGCTCGCTGATGGCCTGATCGCGCCCGGTGAAGACGGTCACCGCCTTCTCCAGGGTCACGGTCTGGCCCGCCGCGACATCGACGGCGAGGTCGTGGCCCGTCCATTCGGTTCCGCCGACCGGGTGGCGTTCCGCGTCCAGGGGCTCGCCGTCGCGCCACAGCAAGTTCCGGGCGGCCATCGCCACCGGGATGTTCGACTGGTTCGTCTCCACTTCCAGCAGCACCGACGTGTCCGACACCGCGTGTGCCCGCACCGGTCGCAGATGGTCGCCGGCCAGGTCGCGGTAACGCTCGACCAGCGTGTTGCCGACCCGCCCGTCGAGCGTCGAGCGGATGTCCAACCGGCCGGACCAGTCCTCGGCGCTGATCACGACCTCGAGGGCGCAGGCGTGCGCGAAGCTCATGTCCACGAACCGCCGCTGGGCGACGGCCGTCGTGCGGCCCTCGCCGTCGCGGAAGCGGAACCGGCGGGTGAGGACGGCCCGGTGCAGGTCCAGGCACTGGTGGTACTCGAGCAGGTCCGCCGTGTCGATGTCGAACCAGGGCCCGCCGTCGATCCGGAACGTCACAGCCAGCCAGTTCGGCACGTTCACCAGGCACTCGTTCTCCACGACGCCGCCGGGAACCTCGCTTTCCAGGCGGTTGTAGATGCCCGCCGCGTAGGTGCCGGGATAGTGCACCCCGTCGGCCGCGGACTCCGGGGCCGCTCCCCGGGTGGCCAGGTAGCCGTTCCCCACGGTGCACAGCGCCTCGCGAAGGCCCTCCTCGTCCGGGTCGTAGCCCTCGTAGCACCACATCCAGCCGTTCACGGTCACTCGGCGGCCTTCTCCTCGAGCAGTTCCGCCAGGCGGTCGAGCACCTCCCGGAGCTCGGCGGGGCTGCCTACCGCCGCGTGCGCGGCGGACGGCCGGTCGCCGCGCTCGTCGTGCCGGACGACGATGCCGATTCCCGTGGTCTGGACGCTTTCGAGGGCGTCCTCGTCGGTGAGGTCGTCGCCGGCATACACCGGCATGACCGGCTCGGCGCCGGCGATCTGATCGAGCAGCCATCCCAGCGCGG
>JBMCTR010000162.1:0-5093 GCA_048622955.1 Actinomycetota bacterium | reverse complement strand
TGGCCGGCTTGAGCGGGCGCATCAGCCAGTGCGGCCGGCGGGTGCCGTCCGGCGAGTGCGTCCTCGCGTCCCTGGTGAACTCGAGCCAGCGCCGGTAGACCTCGTGCGCTTTCGCGGTGTCCACGGCGATGTCGCCGTACGCCTCGTCCGGCCGTGCTTTCCGTACTCGCACCGCCTGGTGCCAGCAGTGCTGCCCGGAGATGGGGTCGGGGTGCACGGGGAAGGTCAGGTTCTGGTGCACGCCGACGTCGGTCCACCAGATGCGTGCGGTGTCCGGGTCGCTGGACGGGTACGGCTTCACTCCAGAGCGCCGGGTCATCCGCCAGGTGCCGGACCCGTCCTGGTCGAGGTCGACCGTGGCCATCAGCTGCCGCTGGCCCTGCTCACGCAGCTTCCAGCGGCCCATGTGGTGGCTGCAGGCGACGACGCCCGGCCGGATGCCCTCGGTCACCCACGCCTTGACCACGAACGACCCGATCTCGGTCTCGACGGTCACCAGGTCGCTGGTCGCCACGCCGATCCGCGCGGCGTCGGTCGGGTGCAGCCACAGCGGGTTGGTGTGCGCAAGCTCGTCCAGCCACTTCGCGTTGCCCCCGCGGGTGTGGATCTGCGTCGGCAGCCGGAACGTGGAGATCAGCACGAGCTGGTCGGCGTCCATCTCCTCCGGGTGCACGTGGCTGCGCAGGTACCCGGGGACGGCCTCGTCCCGCCAGCCCCACGCCGCGAGCGTCCGCGAGTAGAACTCGAGCTTGCCGCTGGGGGTCGGGAAGCCGCGCCGCACCACGCCGTCGACGCGCACCCCGGCCGGGCGGCGTCCCTCCGCGTCGGGGTCGGGAGCGCCCTTCGGGACGATGTTGACGGCCGGGGGCGCCTCCGCCCGGGTGTAGACCCGCCCGTGGGGATCCTCCGCCGGGTCGACGAGCTCCTCGTCCGGGACGGGGTCCTCGTGGACGGGCCCGATGCCCTTGCTGATCTCGAACGCCCCGTACCGCCGCATGTAGCCGAGCGGGCTGAGACCCTCGGCGCCGGCCGCCTCGGGAAGGCCCGGGACGGAGTTCTCGAAGATCCAGCCGTAGTACTCGTCGACGCCGAGCTTCTCCCCCGGCCGCTGCTTCGACTCGTGGTACTGCCGGATGCCGAGGCCGCCGTCCGGGTCGATCCGCCACGACAGCTCGATCCAGAACTCGTTCTCCTCCCACACCTCGCCGGGGTTGACCTGCCGGGTGTCGGTGACCTCCTCCCCCGCCCGCTCGCGCGCCGCGCGCAGCACCGGCTGGCGGAACCCGACCCACTGCCCGTCGTACTGCTCGTAGGAGTGCAGGTCGTGCCGCTCCGAGCCGACGCCCATCGGGAGCACGTAGTCGGCGAAGAACGCGGTCTCGCTCCAGGTGGGGGTGAGCGCCACGTGCAGGCCCACCAGGTCCTCGTCGGTGAGCACCTCCACCCAGCTCAGCCCGTCCGGGTTGGTCCACACCGGGTTGTAGACGCGGGTGAAGTAGGTGTCGATCCTGCCGCGGCCCTCCTTGAGGAAGTGCGGCAGCAGGAACGACAGCTCGTTCAGCGCCAGCGGGTACTCCAGCGGCCAGGTGAGCTCGTTCCAGGTGCCGGGGTGCGGCGGGACGTACATCGGGCGTGGGACGAACTTGTTCCACGCGTTGGGGTACGTGCCGCCCGGCGTGGCGACGGCGCCCAGCAGGGCGTTCAGCATGAACAGCGTCCGGGACACCTGCCAGCCGCCCAGGTTGCCGGCGGCCGCGGACCGCCAGCTGTGGGTGGACAGCCGGCTCCCCGCGTGCGAGACGGCCTCGGCGACCGCCTCGACGGTCCGCAGCGGGACGCCCGACTCCCGCGCGGCGAACTCGAGGGTGTAGCCGGCGTAGAGCTCGGCCAGGACGGCCTCGAACTCGGCGAAGGTGCGCGGCCGCTCCGGGTGCTCCGCCTCGAGGTACTCCTCCCAGTTCCACCACCGGCGCACGAACTCCCGGTCGTACCGGCCGGTGCGGATCAGGTACGAGGCGATCGCCAGCAGGATCGCCGGCTCCGACCCCGGATGCGGCGAGACCCAGTGGTCGGCGTGCGTCGCCGTGTTGGACAGCCGGGTGTCGAACACGATGATCTTCGCGCCGCGCTGCTTGGCGTCGACGATCCGCTGGGCGTGCGGGTTGAAGTAGTGGCCCGCCTCCAGGTGCGAGCTCACCAGCAGGATGACCTCGGCGTTCGCGTGGTCGGGGCTCGGCCGGTCGATGCCGGTCCAGAAGTGGTAGCCGGCCCGGGCGCCGCTGGAGCAGACGTTGGTGTGCGAGTTGTGCCCGTCCACGCCCCAGCTGGCCAGCACCCGCTCGGTGAACCCGTCCTCACCGGGACGCCCGACGTGGTACATGACCTCGTTGCGCCGGTCCTCGGCGATCGCGGTCCGGATGCGGCCGGCGATGTCGTCCAGTGCCTCGTCCCAGCTCACCGGCTCCCACGAGCCGCCGCCGCGCGGCCCGGAGCGCTTGAGCGGCTGCAGGATCCGGTCCGGGTCGGTGACCTGGTTGACCGTCGCCGGGCCCTTGGCGCAGTTGCGGCCGCGCGAGCCCGGGTGCTCCGGGTTGCCCTCGAACTTGCGCACCTGCAGCGTCTCGCGGTCGACGTACGCGAGCAGCCCGCACGCCGACTCGCAGTTGAAGCACGTCGTGGGCACCAGCATGTAGTGCCGCTCGGTGCGGCGCGGCCAGTCCTTCGACTCCAGCTCCACCCAGTCGTCCCACCGCTCCTTCGGCGGGAACGACGCCAGGTGGACGCGGCTCGGGCCGGGATAGAACGTCTCCCCGCGCGCCTCGGTCTCCGCCCGCGCCGCGCTGACCCGCCCGGCGACCTCCTCCAGCGACTGTCGAGCCACGGGTTCCTCTCTCATCGACCGTCCATGCCAGTCATGCCAGTCATGCCAGTCATGCCAGTCATGCCAGCGGCACCGACTGCCCGGCCTGTACGTACGCGTGCTCGTGCAGCGCCAGCCCGGCCAGCGCGGGCACCGCCACCCAGGCCCCCAGCCACGGCGCGAGCAGGCCGACCGCGACCAGCACGAGCCCCGCCCAGAACACCGTGCGGTAGCGCCCGGCCACCATCTCGTGGCCGGCCTGCCGGGCGTGCGCGGTGACGTGCGGCAGCGTCACCTCGCCGAGCACGAACAGCAGGTGCAGCAGGGCCGCACCGCCGAGCACCCAGCCGAGCGCCGTGACCACGTCCGCGTCCCCGCCCCAGACGGCGATCAGGAGCATCGCGGCGGCACCGGACAGCACCGCCTGCACCGCCAGGTGCGGCGGGAGCAGCGGGCTCTGCCACAGGTCGCGCGCCTTGGCCTGCGCGAACAGGTACGCGGTGTAGACCGCCGCCAGCACCGAGAGCGGCAGCCCGACGACGGCTGCCGCCGTCCGCAGCCCTTCGACGCCGACAAGGCTCCCGAGCAAGTGGACGCCCAGCGCGGCGGCGAACGCGGCCAGGATCACCCCGCCGCGCACCAGCCATGACCGCCACTGCGGCCGGGTCAGGATGTAGAAGAACCGCGCGGGATGCTCGAGGTCCCAGACCAGCAGGCCGGCCGTGATCGCCAGGAACACGGCCGCGACCACGGGCGCTGCCCACACCCACAGCCCGTCGCCGGGGTCGAGCCATCCGGTGAGCAGCAGGAGCAACGGCACCAGGTAGGCGCCGGAGGCGATGCCCTTGGTCCAGGTGTAGAGGCTGACCCGCCAGTCCCAGGGGGCGCGGTGCGCGACGTCGTAGGAGATCATCGCCGCGGCGCTGCTGTTCTGCGGCGCGGTGGGGCCCTGGACGACGTCGTCACCGCTGGGCTGCTCGGTCCAGGCGAACGTGTCGCCCGGCGGGCGTGCCGCGGCCAGCGGGTCGAGGGTGAACTCGGTCGCGTCCTTGTAGTACAGCTTGGGCTGGGTGTCCTTCTCCGGCCGCCGTACGGTGACCGGCTCGCGGTTCACGTACTGCGCGACCCGCGACTCCGGGTCGTTCAGGTCGCCGACCATGATCGACTCCGTCGGGCAGACCACCACGCAGGCCGGCTCCAGGCCCATGTCGAGGCGGTGGGCGCAGAAGTTGCACTTCTCCGCCGAGTGGTCCTCCGGGTTGATGAAGATCGCGTCGTACGGGCAGGCCGCCATGCAGGCCTTGCACCCGATGCACGCGGACTTGTCGAAGTCGACGATGCCGTCCGGCCGGGTGAACATCGCCGACGTCGGGCACGCCGTGACGCACGGCGCGTCCGTGCACTGGTTGCACCGCGTCACCTGGAACGACCGGCGAGCCTCCGGGTAGGTCCCGACGTCCACGCTCTTCACGAACGTGCGGGTGACCGACAGCGGCACGTCGTTCTCCGACTTGCACGCCGTCGTGCAGGCGTGGCAGCCGATGCAGGTGCTCTGGTCGATCACCTTGCCCCAGGCCGGCGCGGGCTCGCCCACCCCGATCGTCCGGGCGATGACCGGCGGGTCGGCCGGGCTGTCCTGCATCGTCACCTCCGCTACCCGACGTCCGACCTGGTGAGGATGCTGGCCCGCTCCTGCACGCTGGCACAGACCATCTGACAAAGCTCCGCGATCGTGTCCTCGACAACCCGGTAGTGGACCTGGTGGCCGGCACGGCGGCGGCCCACGATGCCGCCGAGAGTGAGCTTGCGCAGGTGCTGCGAGGCGTTGGCCGGCGAGATCCCGACCGTCGCCGCGAGATCCCCGACCGAGCACTCGCCCCTGTCGAGAAGAGCGCTCAGCAACTCCAACCGCGTCGGGTCACCGAGGAGCGCGAACCTGGCCGCAGTCTCCTCGATCACCGACCGGGAACCGAGAGGCATGGACAAGAACCTAAGGTTCATCGTTCAATCAGTCAATTACATTTGGAATACAAGGTGAAGGGAGCACCATGGATCTCGAGGTCTTCGCAACGCCGGGGCTCGGCGACAACAGCTACCTGGTGCGGTCGGGGGACGAAGCCGTCGTCGTCGATCCGCAGCGTGACGCGTGGCGGTTCCTGGCCACGGCGGAGAACCTCGGTGTGCGCGTGCGTGCCGTCCTCGAGACGCACGTGCACAACGACTACGTCTCGGG
>JBMCTR010000161.1:0-5112 GCA_048622955.1 Actinomycetota bacterium | reverse complement strand
CTGCAGGCCTGGTAAAGGACCCAACCGGGTCGTTAACGTGATCAATCGGCCGCTGGCTAGGCTGGCCGCCCGTGAAGGTGCTTGTCGTCGGCGCGGGAGCCCGGGAGCACGCGCTCGTCCGCGGCCTGCTCGACGACGCGGACGTCGAGGCCGTCCACGCCGCGCCGGGCAACGCGGGCATCGCCGACGAGGCGACCGTGCATCCGATCGACGCCGCCGACGGGAACGCGGTCGCCGGCCTCGCCCGCCGGCTGGGTGCCGACCTCGTGGTGATCGGCCCGGAGGCGCCCCTGGTGGCCGGGGTCGCGGACGCCGTCCGTGCCGCCGGGGTGGCCTGCTTCGGCCCATCGGCGCAGGCGGCGCGGCTCGAGGGCTCGAAGGCGTTCGCCAAGGAGGTCATGGCTGCGGCGAACGTGCCCACCGCGATGGCAGTGGTCTGCACGACGCATGCCGAGGCCGAAGCCGCACTGGACCGGTTCAGCCCGCCGTACGTGGTCAAGGACGACGGGCTCGCCGGGGGCAAGGGCGTCGTGGTGACCCCCGACCGCGAAGCGGCGCTCGCTCATGCCGACCGGTGCGGCACCGTCGTCATCGAGGAGTATCTCGACGGTCCCGAAGTCTCCGTCTTCTGCGTCACGGACGGCGTCTCCGCGGTGCCGCTCGCGCCCGCGCAGGACTTCAAGCGCGCCTACGACGGCGACGAGGGGCCCAACACGGGCGGCATGGGGGCCTACTCGCCGCTGCCCTGGGCGCCCGCCGACCTCGTCCCAGCCGTCGTCGACCGCGTCATGCAACCGACCATCGACGAGATGCGCCGGCGGGACGCGCCGTACGCCGGCACGCTCTACGCGGGCATCGCCCTCACGTCCCGCGGCGTGCGGGTCATGGAGTTCAACGCCCGGTTCGGGGACCCGGAGACGCAGTCGGTGCTGGCCCGGCTGCGCACGCCCCTCGGAACGCTGCTGCACGCCGCCGCCACCGGGCGCCTTCGCGACTTCCCCGTGCCGAGATGGCACGAGGGCGCTGCCGTCACGGTCGTCATCGCGGCGGCGGGGTATCCGGAACGGCCCCGCACCGGCGATCCGGTCGGCGGTCTCGACGCGGCGGCCTCCGTGCCGGGTGTCCGGATCCTGCACGCGGGCACCCGCCGTGATCCGTCCGGGACGCTGGTCAGCAGCGGCGGGCGGGTGCTGTCCGTGACCGCCCTCGCTTCCGATCTCCGCCGTGCCCGCGACCGTGCGTACGACGGGGCGGGCCGGATCGACCTTCCCGGCGGCCACTACCGGACGGACATCGCGCTGGCGGCGGCGTCCGGCCGGATAGCTGCACCGGACCTGTCCGGATATTCCACCCGTACCCCTACGGCGCCGAGGGACGTTTAAACAGGGGGATGGTCACGCAGCGATCTGGAGCCGAGCCGGTGGTGCGGGGTCGGGACGATGTCGCGCTCCCGGACGGGGCGGTCAGCCGGGACAGCGAGCAGTTCGACATCGTGCTGGGCGCTGCGCGCTCCAACGCCGGCTGGGCGTTCGAGCGGCTCTTCCACACCTTCGCGCCCAGGGTCAGCGGCTACCTCCGGGCCCAGGGAGCGGCCGAGCCCGACGAGTTGACCAACGACGTGTTCCTCTCGGCGTTCCGCGCTCTCGGCCGTTTCGAGGGTGACGAGGCCGCCTTCCGCGCCTGGTTGTTCACCATCGCGAGGAACCGGCTCATCGACGATCGCAGGAAGCACGCGCGCCGCGCGACGCTCGTCTCGACCGAGGTGACCGTACCGCAGGATCCGGCCGGAGGCGACGTCGAGGACGAGGCGCTCGCCAACCTCGGCAGCCAGTGGCTGCGCTCCGTGCTCGACCAGATCGCTCCCGACCAACGGCACGTGCTCGTGCTGCGCGTCGTCGGCGACCTCACGATCGACCAGATCGCCGACGTGATGGGGAAGCGGCCGGGAGCCGTCAAGGCCCTGCAGCGTCGTGGGCTCGCCAGCGTCAAGCGAATACTCGACCGGCAAGGCCGTACCCCTGAGGACCCCTCCCGACGTTCAACGGATTGAGATGCGTACCTACAGGAACTCCAACGCTCTGGACGAGCGCTCCGCCGAGGCGCTGCTCGGCGGCAGGTTGTCCGGCCATGCTCCGGACGTGGACATCGCGTCGTTCGTCGCAGAAATGCGCTCGGAGTACGTGAACCCGAGATCCATCCCGGTGCGCATGGAGTTGGCCGAAGTCTTCGCCTCGGGCGTGAACGCCGACCGCGGTGAAGTTCCTGCGGCCGATACCGATCCGACCGTCCAACCCCCATCAAGGAGACGGACCATGCTCACCAGCTTGAGCACCTTCGTGGCCACACTGACCGGCAAGATCGTCCTCGGCACCGCGGTCGCCGCAGCCGGCGTGGGCAGTGCGCACGCCGCCGGCGCGGTGGATGTCCCCGGCCTTCCCGACCGGCCCGCCGTCGTCGAGGACGCTCCGCAGGACCTGCCCGACAACGCCGGCGAACCGGACGGCGGGGCGCCCGACAGCCCCGGCGTTGACGGCAGCGAGGTCGCCGACCGCGCGACCAGCGGCGAGCCGCAGGAGGACGGCCAGTCCTTCGGTGAGAGCATCGCCGACGAGGCCGTGGAGGGAACCCCCGCGGAGGACCTTCGCGAGAACCGCGACGAGATCGCGGATGATTACCGACCGGACACCCCCGCGGGTGGGTCCGACACCGCCGACGACCAGTCCGACGCCCCCTCGGACGGTACGGACGTCGCCGACGAGACGTCCGACGGCGACGACGACGAGGCGACGGATCCGCCTGGTGGCGCCGACACGGCGGACGACTACCGCAGCACGCCCCCCACCGCTGTGGACTAAGCCGTAGCGTCACCCCCGCATTGGAGGGGAGCGAAGCCGGGCTTCGCTCCCCTCCAACGTGTTTGCGGGCACCGCGGTACGCGACAATGGTTCCCGTGCAGGCCATGCCCGCCATTCCCGACGTCCTGGCGACGCGGTACGCCTCCGCCGAGCTCGCTCGACTCTGGTCTCCCGAGCACAAGGTCGTCCTGGAGCGTGAGCTGTGGCTCGCCGTGCTGCGCGCACAGCGTTCCCTCGGGGTGACCGTTCCGGAGGAGGCGGTCGACGCGTACCGGGCGGTCGTCGGCAAGGTCGACCTGGCAAGCATCGCGGCGCGCGAGCGCGTGACCCGCCACGACGTCAAGGCCCGCATCGAGGAGTTCAACGCGCTCGCAGGGCACGAGCACATCCATCTGGGCATGACCAGCCGCGACCTCACCGAGAACGTCGAGCAACTGCAGATACGCAACTCCCTCGAGCTCGTGCGTGACCGCTCCGTGGCAGCGCTCGCTCGCCTCGCCCGGCTGGCCGCGGAGCACAGCACGCTGGTCATGACCGGCCGCAGCCACAACGTGCCCGCCCAGGCCACCACGCTGGGCAAGCGGTTCGCATCGACCGCGGAGGAGTTACTGATCGCGTTCCGGCGGGTCGACGACCTGCTGGCGCGCTACCCGCTGCGTGGCCTGAAAGGCCCCGTGGGCACCGCCCAGGACATGCTGGATCTGCTCGGCGGCGACGAGGCACGGCTGAGCGAGCTCGAACGCCGGGTCGCGGACCATCTCGGCTTCAGCGAGGTGCTGACGAGCGTCGGCCAGGTCTACCCCAGGTCGCTGGACCACGACGTGTTGTCCTGCCTCGTCCACCTGTCGGCGGCGCCCTCGTCGCTGGCGACCACGCTGCGGCTGATGGCCGGCCAGGGGCTCGCCACCGAGGGCTTCCGCGACGGTCAGGTGGGCTCGAGCGCGATGCCGCACAAGATGAACGCCCGCTCGTGCGAGCGGGTGAACGGCCTCGCCGTCGTCCTCCGCGGCTATGCCGCGATGACCGCGGAGCTCTCCGGCGCTCAGTGGAACGAGGGCGACGTGTCGTGCTCCGTGGTGCGCCGCGTGGCACTGCCGGACGGGTTCTTCGCGGCGGACGGGCTGTTCCAGACGTTTCTGACCGTCCTCGACGAGCTCGGCGTCTACCCGGCCGCCATCGCCGGCGAACTGGAGCGCAACCTCCCGTTCCTGGCCACCACGAAGATCCTGATGGCCGCGGTCAAACACGGTGTCGGCAGGGAGACGGCGCACCGGGTGATCAGGGAGCACGCCGTCGCCGCGGCGCGGGAGATGCACGAACAGGGAACGACGCACAATGACCTTCTCGACCGGCTCGCCAGTGACGATCGCCTCCGGCTCGACCGCGCTGAGCTCGACGGCCTCGTCGCCGCTCCGCTCGAGTTCGCCGGTGCCGCGACCGCCCAGGTCGCCGACGTCGTGCGCCGGGTGGAAGAGGTCGCGGCCGGCTACCCTGAGGCTGCGCGCTACGTGCCGTCGCCCATCCTGTGACGCCCCGGGACGGCTACACGTCCGTGCGGTGAAAGTTCAGGCTGGACCGGCTCGGTGTCGGCCCGCGCTGATCCTGGTAGCGGGAGCCGTACCGGCTCGACCCGTACGGGAACTCGGCGGGGCTGGACAGCGCGAAGAAGCCCAACTGGCCGATCTTCATCCCAGGCCACAGCTTGATCGGCAGGGTCGCGACGTTCGACAGTTCCAGGGTCATGTGCCCGCTGAACCCGGGGTCGATGAAGCCGGCGGTGGAGTGGGTGAGCAGGCCGAGACGACCGAGGCTGGACTTGCCCTCCAGGCGTGCCGCGACATCGTCGCCGAGCGTGACGATCTCGTACGTCGACGCCAGCACGAACTCGCCGGGGTGGAGCACGAAGGGCTCCGGTCCCTCCGGCTCGACCAGGCGCGTGAGTTCCGGCTGGTCCACGGCGGGGTCGATGTGGGGGTAGCGGTGGTTCTCGAACACCCGGAAGTAGCGATCGAGCCGCACGTCGATGCTCGACGGCTGGACCATCTCCGGGTCGTACGGCTCCAGCACGATCCGCTTCGCCGCGACGGCCGCCCGGATGTCCCTGTCCGACAACAGCATGGCGTGACGATACCCGCCTCCGATACCCACCTCTTACTATGCGGTATGCTGCACAATCCGTGGGTCGTCACGCTACGGCCGTGCCGCGGCCCCTTGCGGGTGTAGTTCAATGGCAGAACGTCAGCTTCCCAAGCTGATA
>JBMCTR010000160.1:0-5130 GCA_048622955.1 Actinomycetota bacterium | reverse complement strand
CTCGACGGCACGCTGCTGCGGTCGGACGGCACGGTCTCCGAGCGGACGGTCCGGGCGCTGCGCACGGCCGAGGCCGCCGGTGTGGTCGTCGTGATCGCCACCGGACGCCCGTCGCGGTGGATCTCTCCCGTCGCGGAGGCTCTTGGACACACGGGCATGGCGATCTGCGCGAACGGCGCCGTGGTCTACGACATGCACACCGACTCGATCGTGGCGACGCGCCCGCTCAGCAGGGCCACCGTTCTCGACGTCGCAGGGGCTGTTCGCGCGGCGATCCCGGGTGTCGCGTTCGCGGTCGAGACGGCCCGCGACGGCTTCGCCAAGGAGCCCGCGTACCGCCGCCATGACGACGACCTGGCGCTGGTGCCGCGCGTCGGAGCCCTCGAGGAACTGGCCACGGACGACGTCGTCAAGCTGCTGGTGCGGCACGACGGCATGGGCCCGGACGCTCTCCTCGCGTCGGCGAGGGAGCTCGCAGGTGGCCTGGTCGAGCTCACCCACTCGAGCCGTTCCGGCTTGCTCGAGGTCTCGGCTGCCGGCGTCACGAAGGCGTCGGCGCTCAGCAGCCTCGCGGCCGAGTTGGGAATAGATCCTGCCGAGGTGCTGGCCTTCGGTGACATGCCCAACGATCTGCCGATGCTGGCGTGGGCCGGATCGGGGTACGCGGTGGCGAACGCGCACCCGGATGTCCTGGCGAGCGCGGCGCACACGGCTCCGGCCAACGACGACGACGGGGTCGCCCGGGTCATCGAGGGCGTCGTCGGCGAGAGCCGGCCCGCCGGCGGCGAGACGGCCCGGCGCTAGGCGCCGCGGGAGTCGACGGCCTGACCGAGCGCGGTGAGTGCGGTGCGCACCAGCATCCGAACCCCGACGCCGAGCGCCCGCTCGTCGATGTCGAAGTTGCCCTGATGCAGGTCACGGACGGTGTCGAGGTGCTCGCTGTGGGTGCCGAGTCGCGCCATCGCCACCGGCACGTGCTCGCCGTACCACGCGAAGTCCTCGCCGCCCATGCTGGTCCTGGTACCGACGACCGCCTGCTCGCCCAGTTCGGCGCCGACGGCCGCGCGGAGCGTCGCCACGGCGGCGTCGTCGTTGACGACGGGCGGGACGCCGGGCTCGTAGCGGATGTCCACGCTCGCGCCGGACCCGGCGGCCGCGTCCGCCACCGCGGCGCTGACCTGCTTCTCGGCGTCGGCCCAGGCCTCGTGGTCGAGCACCCGCACAGTGCCGCGCAGCACACCGCTGCTGGGGATGATGTTCGCCGCTTCGCCGGCCTGGATCGCGCCCCAGACGAGGGAAAGGCCCGCCCTCGTGTCGACACGGCGGGTGAGCAGGGCCGGTGTGCTGAGGGCGATCCTGGCGAGCATGTCGACCAGGTCAACCGTCAGGTGCGGGCGCGCCGTGTGACCTCCGGGGCCGTCGAGCCGTACCTCGACGCGGTCGCAGGCGGCCGTGATCGGGCCGACCCGGACTCCGACCTCGCCGACGGGAAGATGAGCGTCGCAGTGCAGCGCGAACACCTGCTCCACGCCGTCGAGCGCACCGGAGCCGATCACCTCGCGGGCGCCACCCATCCGCTCCTCGGCCGGCTGGAAGATCACCCGGACCCGGCCGGGCAGTTCCGGTGCCTCGGCGAGCGCGAGCGCCGCGCCGAGGGCGATGGTGGTGTGCGCGTCGTGCCCGCAGGCGTGGCAGGCGCCGTCCACGGTGGACCGGTAGGGCACCGTCTTCATGTCCGGGACGGGCAGCGCGTCGATGTCGGCCCGCAGCGCGACCGTGGGTGGGCCGGTACCGACGTCCACGACGAGACCCGTGCCGCACGGCAGGATCCACGGCCGCAGGCCGGCGCTGGACAGCAGCCCGACCAGCAACTTGGTCGTGGCGAACTCGCTGAACGCAAGTTCGGGGGTGGCGTGAATCCGGCGTCGAACCTCGACCAGTTCGGCGTGATGGTCCCGCACCCAGTCCGCGAGCCAGCTATCGCTCACTGCAATCCCGCTGTCATCTCGTCCAGGAGGCTGTCCACGACCTTGGTGAGGTCGCCGTTGCCGGCAGCTGCGACAGCGCGTTGACGCTGGTAGCTGGCGCCGGTCTCCAGGATGCGGTCGACGCCTCGCAGCTCCTCAGCGCACCCGAGTGTATGGGCAATCGGCATGAGCTCGCCAGCCAGATCCCGCAACCCATCGCGGACGGGCACCAGCGAGCGGCGGTCGTTCGCGATCAGCGTGGCGTCCAGGCCGTAGCGCGCGGCGCGCCACTTGTTCTCGTACAGCACCCAGGTGTCCGGGGCGAACGGCACCGTGCCGGCTTCGATCTCGCGGTCGAAGTGTTCGACGAGGCACTGGCTCAGCGCCGTCACGGCGGCGATCTCCTGCAGTGTCGGCAGGCCGTCGCAGATGCGGAACTCGACGGTGCCGAAGTCGGGATGCGGCCGGACGTCCCACCACACCTCGCGGACCGAGTCGAGCGAGCGGGTGGTGACCAACGTGTCCATGTAGTCCTCGAACTCGTCCCAGTGGGACAGCTGCCTGGGCAGGCCCGCCCGCGGCAGGGCCTCGAAGACGGTGCTGCGGGCGGAGGCCAGCCCGGTGTCGATGCCGAGCCAGAACGGCGACGAGGCCGAGAGCGCCAGCAGATGCGGCAGGTAGGCGGAGACGCCGTTGATGATCGGCAGCACCTTGTCCCGCTCCGTGACGCCGACGTGGACGTGGATGCCGAAGATCTGGAACTGCCGGGCCACCCACTGCAACTGCTCGACGAGTTGCTCGTACCGCGGGTTGGGCGTGATCGCCTGGTCGATCCAGTGGCTGAACGGATGGGTGCCGGCGCACAGCACACCGACGTTCCGCTGTGCGGCGATGTCCTGCACGGTCTTGACCGTTTCGCGCAGGTCGGCGCAAGCCTCCGCGACGGTGCCGCAGACGCCGGTGATGATCTCGAGGGTGCACTGCAGCAGTTCGTGCTTGGCCTTGGCGGTCTCGTCGGTCCCTGCCGGGTACAACTCCCCGAGGATCTCGATGGACGCCGCCGTCAGCTCACGGGTCCCGAGGTCCACCAACTGGAGCTCCCATTCCACCCCGAGGCTTCTGCGTTCTGAGGCCGCGAACGGAATCTCCATGATCGAATTGTCGCATGCGGATGCCCTGGGGGGAATGCCCCGAGTCGGCAGTCTTGCCGGTCGAAGGCCTACAGGTACATGCCGCGGGACTGCTGGCGCTCCTCACCCTCCTGCTGGCCCGGAGCGCCCCGGCCGGGCATACCCTGACCCGGCATCGGGCCGGCCCCCGGCGGCAGCGCTCTGCGCATTTGCTCGAGCTGAGCGCGGGCGGCCATCTGCTGCGCGAACAGCGTGGTCTGGATGCCGTGGAACAAGCCCTCGAGCCACCCGACGAGCTGTGCCTGGGCGACGCGCAGTTCGGCCTCCGACGGCGTCTGGTCCTCGGCGAAGGGCCGCGTCAGCCGATCGAGCTCCTCGACCAGCTCGGGAGCGAGCCCGTCCTCGAGCTCCTTGATCGAGGACTGATGGATCTCCCGCACCCGGGCCCTGCTCGCCTCGTCGAGGGGAGCGGCCTTGACCTCTTCGAGCAGCTGTTTGATCATGCTTCCGATACGCATCACCTTGGCCGGCTGCTCCACGAGGTCGGTCAGCGAGCGCTGTTCCTCCTCGCCCTCGCCTTCCTCGGGCTTACCTTCGACGGCCATTCCGTCCGGTCCCACGACGACGATCTTCCCGTTCTCCGGCTTGTCGTTCTGCTCGCTCATACTCCTATCCTTCCTCAGCTGCCTGGGCTTTCGTGGCCGGGTCTCGGCGTGCGGCCGGGGGATGCGTACTCGTCTCCCAGCCTACGGATCATCGGCAGCCGGACCGGTACGCATGGCGTCGCGTCGGCGCGACGTGCTGGGCATACTCAGCGTACCGGGACCGTCGACTCCTCATCGTCGGCCAGCTCGACCGGCCAGGCGTCGATGCGGCATGCGAGTCCGAGGCGATGGCGTAGTCATCTCTCGGCGCTGCTTCGACGATCAGATGACCTACTCGCACGCCAGAGCGGACATGGGTCACCTGATCGCCTGGCGTTCACATTATGGGACGAGATCAGGTGGGCAACCGGCCATGCCTGAGTACTGGTTGCTGATCTGATCAGCGTCTGCTTATCGATCAGGTGACCAATCGGTGATCAGGTGACCAACCACAGCGGGCAGTCGGCGTCACGGGACGGTCAGCAGGACCTTGCCGACGTGCTCGCTGGCCTCGACTGCCCTGTGGGCCTCGACGACCTCGGTGATGGGGAGCACCCGGTCGACGACAGGCCGAACGTCGCCCGACTCCAGCAGCGGCCAGACGTGCTCCCGCACCGCGGCCACGATCGTGGCCTTCTCGGCCGGGGGACGTGCCCGCAGCGTGGTCCCGATCAGCGCCGCCCGCTTGCCCATCATCGCGCCGAGGTCGATCTCGGCGCGCCGCCCGCCCTGCAGGCCGATGATGAGCAGCCGCCCGTTCGTGGCGAGGGCCTCGACATTCCGGGCCAGGTACTTCGCGCCGACCATGTCGAGGATGACGTCCGCTCCGTGCCCGTCGGTGGCCGACCGCACCGCGGAGACGAAGTCCTCCTCGCGGTAGTTGACCAGGATCGACGCGCCCAGCTTCTCGCAGCGTGCCAGCTTGTCGGCCGAGCCGGCCGTCACGGCCACGGTCGCGTTGACGGCACGCGCCAACTGGATCGCCGTCGTGCCGACCCCGCTGGCGCCGCCGTGCACCAGCAGCACCTCGCCGGGCTGCAGCGCGGCCGTCATGAACACGTTCGACCAGACGGTGCAGCAGACCTCCGGAAGGCCCGCGGCCGTGACGAGGTCGACGCCGCGCGGCACCGGCAGCAGCTGCCCGGCCGGTACCACGACCTGCTCCGCGTATCCGCCGCCGGCGAGCAGCGCGCACGCCTGGTCTCCCACCGACCAGCCGGTGACGTCGGGACCAACCTCCTCGATCGTGCCGCTGCACTCCAGGCCGAGCCATTCCGGCGCCCCGGGCGGCGGCGGGTAGCGGCCCCTCCGCTGCATCAGGTCGGCCCGGTTCACCGCGGTCGCGGCGACGCGCAGCCGGACCGTGCCCGGCTCGACGACCGGGTCCGG
>JBMCTR010000159.1:0-5141 GCA_048622955.1 Actinomycetota bacterium | reverse complement strand
GACGGCAGCTTCAGCACCTGGGTGCAGACCGGGCGCACGGGTCCGAACGAGTTCCGGCTCGTCGGAGAGGTCGACGGGCAGCGGGTGGAGTCCCAGACCGCGACGGTCACCGTTGAGGAGTCCGGCGACGATGACGACGACGATGACGACGATGACGACGATGACGATTAGCCGTCCGGCCGGCCGGATGCGCTGAGCTCAGCCGAGCCTGGTCGCCACCTCCGCTGCGGCGGCCACCACCTGCGGGCCGATCACCGCGGCGTCGAGCTCACCCAGCGCGACGACGCCGACGCTCGCCTCCGCCCCCGTGATTCCTGGTACGGCGGCCGCCACCCCGTGGGCGCCGGCCTGCAACTCGCCGGCGGTGGTCACGTACCCGCGGTCGCCGTTCCGGCCGGCCAGGATGGCCTTGCCCGCGGCGCCCTTGTCGAGCGGGTGCCGCGACCCGACGCGGTAGGCCACGTGGTAGGCCGTCCAACTCGGCTCGACGACGGCGACCGCCAGCGCCTCCCCGTGCTCGGCGACGGTCAGGTGCGCGGTGGCGCCGACGTCCTCGGCCAGTTTCCGGAGCACGGGGAGGGCGGCACTCCGCAGCAGCGGATGCACGGCATCGGCGAGCCCGAGCGGGGCGAACCCCAGCGACAGCCGGCCGTCGCCGGCGCGGCGCAGCATCCCGTGCAACTCGAGCGTGGCGGCCAGCCGGTAGACGACCGTCCGGTTCACGCCGAGCGCCGCGGCCGCCTCCGTGACGGTCAGCCCACCGCCGGACTCCGCCAGCAGTTCGAGCAGCCGCAACCCGCGGTCCAGCGTCTGCGAGATCTCCGCCCCCACGGGCCACGAGGCTACCGGTGCCGCATGTCGGGTGGCGCTCTGCCCGAAGGGGCAGTCGAACGTACCCGCATGTCTGCCCCACAGCTCGTTGCTCGCGGGCACGGCGCGGCTCAAACTCGTCGGCTGTCAACAGCCGAGACGCGGCGGGCAGGGGGCGGGATGTTCCGGCACAGCAAACGGTGGGCCCTTGTGACGTCACTTGCCCTGTTCGCCGGGGCGGCACCGGTCGCAGCGCACGGATCGACCGAACCGCAACTGCCGGCTTTCCCGGGCGCGGAGGGCTTCGGTGCGATGACAACAGGCGGGCGCGGCGGAGAGGTCTACCGCGTCACAACGCTGGAGCCGTTTGGTGAGGGGTCGCTCGGGGCCGCACTCGATCCGGAGGTCTGTGAACCGCGCATCGTGGTGTTCCGCGTCAGTGGCGTCATCGAGAATGAGTTCGATCTCACCTGCGGTGACATCACGATCGCCGGCCAGACCGCGCCCGGCGCGGGAATCACGATCCGCGGCCGCATCGACGCCTACGGCGCCGAACCGGGCGGCAACATCATCATTCGGCACCTCCGAGTCCGCCCTGCCGAGCCCCGCCCGGACACCGGTACCTTCCATGACGCGATCCAGTTGTCCAACAATCCGGGTGTCATCCTCGACCATGTGTCGGCTTCCTGGGCGGCCGACGAGGTCGTAGATCTCTTCGAGAACACGAGCGACATCACCGTCCAGTGGTCGACCGTCGAGGCTTCCCGTACCGAGGGCCACCCCGAGGGGCAGCACAACTACGGCATGATCGTCGGTCCCGACGTCGACCGGGTATCGATCCATCATGTGCTGTTCGCCCACCACCGCTCGCGCTGCCCGGCGGTCGCGACCGGCCCCGCCGAGATCGTGAACAACGTCGCGTATGACTGCCAGGACGGGTTCGTGCACCACAACCCGGCGGACGGGGAGTTCCAGATCGTTGGCAACACGTTCCGCAACGGCCCCAACGTCGACGAGCTCACGCCGCTGTACTTCGACGACGAGGACCCCGGCGGCGTCGCGTACTACCTTGCCGCCAACCGCATCGACGACCCCGGCATCTTCGACGGCGAGGTCGACGACATCTGGGCCGAGCCGTTCGCTCATCCCGGATTCGAGTTCGCCGGCGGCGAGGAATTCGCGATCGACGACCCGAGCGACTTCGCGGCCGGTGTTGACGGCTACGTGCCGGTCACCGTGCAAGACGCGGAGACAGCCTACGAGGTCGTGCTGGAGTCGGCTGGCGCGTTCCCGCGAGATGCGATCACGGCGCGCACAATCCAGGATGTGGTCGACCGGACCGGAGACTGGGGCGCCGCGGAGCCGGCCGACCTACTCGGGGGCCTTACGGCCGCCGACCCACCGCCCGACGAGGACGCCGACGGGATGGACGACGCCTGGGAGGAGGAGAACGGTCTCAACCCCACGGATGGCGACGATCACGTCACCGTGATGGACTCCGGCTACACGGCCATCGAGGAGTACATCAACGAACTCGCCGAGGACCTCGTCAGCGCCGCACCCGCTGCGGAGCCGGGAGCCGCCGGCGAGGCGGCGGAAGGCACAGCTGACGACGGCGGAGAGGGTGACGCGGACGACTCAGCGGGTGATCAGGCTGCCGGCGAGCAGGTCACTGCAGCGTCGGGCCGCACGATGGCCGCCGTCGCGCTGGCCCTGTCCATCGTCGCGGTCGTGCTGTCGGTCATCACCATCACCCTGGTGGCCCGCGCCGGTAGACGAACCCCGGGCCAATAGGCTGAGACGCTCGCGGAGCGCGGGACTCAGATAAACCCGTGGCGGAGCGCGTAGGCCACGGCGTGCGCTCGGTTGCGCAACTGAAGCCGGGTCGTCACACCCTGGATGATGTTCTTGATCGTACGCTCGGAGTACGCCAGCTTCTCAGCGATCTCAGAGGTGCTGAGCCCGTCCGCAACCAACCGCAATACATCAACCTCACGCTCCGACAGGCCCGCGACGTGCATCCCGCGTGGCTCAAGGACCTGCTGGTGCAGCTGGCGGACCTGACCGACAACCCGGCCGACGAGGTCGGGCGACATCACGCCATGTCCGGCCCGGACATCCTCGATCGCCGCCACGAGCCGTTCCTGTGTTGCGTCTTCCCGCCGCAGCACGCCGGTAACGCCGGCCTCGATTGCCGAGAACAAGGCATGGTCGTCCAGATGCGCCACTACCAACAAGACGCCGTCGACCCCCTTGCGGTGCAGCCGGTGGATCAACTGCTGGACCCGCCCGTCCAGCGCATCTGCAACGACCACAGCGACGTCGTCCCCGCCCTCGGTCCCGTCCGTGACGACGAACCGGCGCTGGGCAAGATGGGTGGCGATGCCGGCGAGCGTGAGGGGGTCGTCTGCATGCAGCGCCACGCTCGGCGCCTCGTGAAGCGTGGTCATCGGTGCTCCTCCTTCACAGGTCCGCTGCACTGCCAACTATGTCGTGCCGATCTTCCCTGAGCACTCCGCATGGTCCTTACAGGAATGCTCAGCGCGACTCTTCCTCGATACTGAGTCCGCACCTCAATACTGAATCCGCCGCTACTCGCGAGTAACTCAGGGTCCGGCGGCGGTCTCGGTATTGAGGTGCGGACTCGGTATCGAGGACCACCCAACGGGCGGCCTGCGGCTTGGACCGACCCCACCTCGACATCCGGGACGTGGCCTACGAGCCGTCCGGCAAGCCGTCGGCGTGACCGGCACCCGCGGGCACGACCGGCCGGACCCTTCCTGCCGCCCAGGAGCCGAGCCCCGCCAGCGCCACCATGACGGCGAGAATGCCCGCGTACGCCGCCGGATGCGTCCCACCGGCGGCCTCGTGCGTCGTCCCGAAGATCACTCCGGCCAGGCCCACGAAGACGATGGAGAACAGGGCGTCGCACAGCTGCAGGGCCGCCGAGTTCGCCCCGTGGTCGGAGACCGGCGACAGCCGGAACATCAGCACGCTGATGCTGGCGAACGAGACGCCCATCCCGACGGCGCCGAACGTCCACGCCACGGCGGCGACGAACGCCGGCACGACGGGAACCAGCACCAGGCCGGCCGTGCCGATACCGACCGCCACGATGCCGCAGCCGATCCGGAGCAGCAGGTAGCGCGGCACCGCCATCCCCGGACGGCCCTGGTACCACGCGCCGGCGAACCAGCCCAGCGCGCCGCCGCTCAGTGCCACCCCGGCGAGCGTGGCGGACAGGCCGCGCTGGTCGACCAGCATCAGCGGCAGGAACGCCTCGGCTCCGAAGAACGCGCCGGCGAGGATCCCGCGCATCGAGATCACCGTCGGCAGCCCCCGGCGCAGCCGGAGCGTCCCCGCCGGCAGCAGCCGGGGAACGCTCGGAACGAGCAGCACCATCGCCCCGGCCGCCCACGCCACGGCGGACAAGTCCCGCTGCAGTCCCGCCGCTTGCAGCAGCCCTATCCCGGCCGCGGCAGCCGTGCCCAGCCGCAGCCGGCCCCGGCGCAGCGTCGGCCCTTCAGGGGGCGGACCGTCGTACGCCCGCACCTGGGGCAGCGCGAGCACGACCGGCAGCAGGACGAGCGGGACGAGACCGAGGAACACCAGCCGCCACGTCAGGTGGTCGGCGAGGGTGCCCGCGACCAGCGGCCCCACGATCGACGGGACGACCCACGCGGCCGACACGGCGGCGAAGATGCGCGGCCGCAACTCCTCGTCGTACGCCCGCGCGATCACGACGTACAGCGCGACGATGACGAGGCCCGCACCCAGCCCCTGGGTCGCCCGGCCGGCGACGAACGGCCACATCGCCTGCGCCGAGCCGGCGACCAGCAGCCCGGCGGTGAACGACGCGGCGCCGGCCAGCAGCGGCAGCCACGGGCCCCGCCGGTCGCAGATCTCGCCCGACAGCACCATCGCGAACAGGCTCGCCGTGAAGAACCCGGTGAACGCCCACGCGTACATCGGCAGGCCATCGAGGTCCTGCACGGCCCGCGGCATCGCGGTGGCGACGGCCATGGCCTCGAACGCGACGAACGCGATCGTGGCCACGATCCCGACCGTCAGCCGGCGGTGCTCGCCGTCCAGGATCTCGGGCGTGCCCACCGCGCGCGTCGTCACGAGCCGATCCTAGGAAAGCGGCGGCACGGGCGATCCCGACCGCGGTTCCGGCCGGGCATCTCACCAGCTGCCATGCCCGGACCGTGCAACCTCAAGCCCGCTTCAGGTCAACCAGGTGGTTCGATCACGTTCGGCAGGCGCAGCCCTGCCGCTGTCTCTTATACACCATCTGACGCTGCCGACGATCCAACTCTAGTGTAGATCTC
>JBMCTR010000158.1:0-5170 GCA_048622955.1 Actinomycetota bacterium | reverse complement strand
CTCCGGCGGTCGGCGCCCTCGTCGTCGACCTTGACCAGCAGCCACTGGGCGTCGTCTCCGCGGCCCATCCGCTGGAGTACGTATCCGCCGGCCAGCTTTGTGCCGTCCAGCCAGATCTTCACATGCCCCCGCTCGATCTGCTCGGCGATCGGCACCTCCGTGCCGTCCTTCTCGACCAGGTTGCGGTAGGTCCCGGTGTCCCAGACGATCATGGTGCCGGCGCCGTACTCGCCCTCGGGGATGACGCCCTCGAAGGAGACGTAGTCGAGCGGATGGTCCTCGGTCGGCTGGGCGAGCCGCTTCTCGCTCGGATCGGTCGAGGGTCCCTTGGGGACGGCCCACGACTTGAGGACGCCCTCGGCCTCGATCCGGAAGTCGTAGTGCAGGCTCGACGCGTCGTGCTTCTGGATGACGAACTGCGGCCTGCCTTTCGACGATCGCCGCCTGGGCTCCGGCTCGCCGCTGCGGCCGACCGTACGTTTGCGCTCGTAGTCCTTCAGGGACGCCACTCAATGCCGGTTGCCCGCGTGGCGGGGTTCCGAAACTCTCCGGCGACCACCCGGCGGCCGCGCGATCACGAGCAGCCGCCCGTGCATCGGCCCCACACCGGCTCCGGCTATCCGGGGGATGCGGCCGGGGCCTGGTTGATCCGCGCGGCGAGGCCGCGGCCGCGCAGCCGCTTGTAGGCCTCCACGACCGCGAGGAGGCTCAACGTAATCGCGAGCAGGACCGCCCACGTCGTGACCGCCACGGGCTCGATCTCCAGCACGTCCTGCCAGCCCGGGACGAACATGGACCCGATGTGCACCGACTGCGCGACGACCACCGCGCCGACCAGCAGCCAGTTCGCGCGCAGCGGGATCCGGAACGCCGAGCGCGTCTCGGAGCGGACGTTGAACGCGTGCACGTTCTCGAACAGCACCATGAGCAGCAGCAGCAGGTTGCGTGCCTCGAACGTGCCGAGGCCCATCACGTCGGTCAGCACGTAGAACAACCCGAACGCCACGAGGCCCATGTACAGGCCCGAGATGACCACTTCCTCGATCATCAGCCGGTTGAAGACCCGCTCGTTCGGCGCGCGTGGCCGGCGGTCGAGCACGCCCGGCTCGCCCCGCTCGAAGGCGAGCGCCACGTCCTGGATGCCGTTGGTCACCAGGTTGAGCCACAGCAGCTGCACCGGCGTGAGCGGCAGCGCCGTGTTGAACGCGACCGCGAGCGTGAACAGCAGGATCTCCGCGACGCCTGTGCTGATCAGCAGCCAGATGACCTTGCGTACGTTGTCGTAGGCGACCCGGCCCTCCTCGATGCCCTTCTCGATCGAGGCGAAGTTGTCGTCGGTCAGGATCAGGTCGGACGCGTTCCGGGCCACCTGCGTGCCGCTGGCCCCCATCGACACACCGATGTGCGCCGTGCGGAGGGCCGGTGCGTCGTTGACGCCGTCGCCGGTCACGGCGACGAAGTGGCCCGCGTCCTGCAGCGTGTCGACGATCGTGGTCTTCTGCCGCGGCTCCACCCGGGCGTACACGTGGCCCTGCCGGATGGAGGCGGCGGCGTCCGCGCTCTCGCCCCGCTCCAGGCGCTCGATCTCGCGTCCGGTGACCACATCATCGTCGTCGTCCGCGATTCCCAGTTCGCGGCTGATCGCCAGGGCGGTCGCGGGGTGGTCACCCGTGACCATCCGGACGTCGACCCCTGCGCGATGGCACGCTCGTACCGCCTCCGGAACCTCCTCCCGGACCGGGTCGATCAGTCCGGCGAGGCCGAGGAAGCGCAGCCCGGTGAGCGCTTCCGGGTCGCCTTTCCGTGCCGTGCGCTCGTCCACCTCGCCGGAGGCGACCGCGATGACCCGGTAGCCCTCCGCGGCCAACTCCTTCTCCCGCTCGTGCACGATCTCGGCGTCCACGTCGCACATCGCGACGACGGTCTGCGCGGCGCCCTTGACATGCGCGACGACCCGGTCACCGTCGTGATGGAAGCTCGCGGCGAAGCGGCGCTCGGACTCGAACGGGATGTGGCCGACCGCCGGGTACCGCTCGAGCAGCTCCTCGCGCGAGGTCCCGAGCTTGTGAGCCAGCACCAGGAACGCGATGTCGACCGTGTCGCCGCTGGTGTGCACCCCTTCGTCCGTCGCGTGGACGTCGGCCTCGTTGCACAGCGCGCCGGCGGTCACTAACCGGCCGAGCCACTCCTCCTGACCAGGGTCGACGGTCGTGCCGCCGCGCCGCGGCTCGGCGTCGAGGTCCCGGCCCCCTCCGGTGATCTCCACGTCCTCGCCGTCCAGTGGCCGGATCCGGTGCACCGTCAACTCGTTCTGGGTGAGCGTCCCCGTCTTGTCGCTGGCGATGAGAGTGCAGGCACCCAGCCCTTCGACCGCAGGCAGCCGGCGCACGATCACGTTGCGGTCGGCCATCCGGCTCGACCCGATGGCGAGCGCCACCGTGATGGCCACCGGCAGGCCGGCGGGGATGGCGGACACCGCGAGCGCGACGGCCAGGAAGAAGATGTTCACCAGGTCTTCGCCGCGGATCAGCTCGATCAGGCCGAGCACCACCACGGCCGCGAGCACCGCCACCGCGATCACGCGCGTGAACCGGCGCATGCGGACCACGAGCGGCGGGACCTGCTCCTCCTCGGTCAGGGCCTCGGCGATGCGCCCGACCTCGGTCAGTTCGCTGGTCCGCGCCACGACCCCCACGCCCCGCCCGCTCATGATCGCGGTGCCGGCGTGCAGCATCGTGCTGCGGTCGCCGATCCCCGCGTCCTCGTCGACCTCGTCGGCCGCACGCTTGTCGACCGGCACCGACTCTCCGGTGAGCAGCGACTCGTCGGCGCGCAGGTCGTGGGACACGAGCAGCCGGATGTCGGCCGGAACCGACGCGCCGGAATGGACGATCGCGAGGTCACCGGGAACCAGTTCGCTGCTGTCGACTCCCACTCGCCGTCCGGACCGGAGGACCCGGGCGGTGACCCGCATCACCTGTTGGAGTGCGGCGGCGGCGCTCTCCGCCTTCCGCTCCTGGTACGTGCCGAGCCCGGCGTTGAAGGCCAGCACGGCGAAGATGAACGCGGCGTCCTCGATGTTGCCGATGGCCAGCGACACGCTTCCGGCGATCAGCAGGACGTAGATGAGCGGGTCCTTGAACTGGCGGACGAGGGTGCCGAACAGGCTCTCCCCCTTGCGCTCCGGCAGCCTGTTCTCGCCGAAGACCTCCCGCCGCCGTTCGACCTCGGCCTCGTCGAGCCCGCGTTCGCGGTCGGCGCCCAGGGCGGCCTCGGCCTCGTGAGGCGACACCGCCCACCACGGTCGTTCTGCGACGTCGTCCTTCGCCAGCGCCAGCGTCTCGGCCACGGGGCTGCCTTTCGGTGTGGTGATCGAGGTGACACAGCCATGATGCGTCGCACGTCCCGCGTCGGGGCGGATACCCCGGCACGAGGCGCCTTCAACCTGCGCCGGTCGAGGGTGTGTACGTACCGGGGGATGCGGGCTACGGGGTCTGGGCGCCTGTCCGGTTCAGGTAGATCGCGTACAGCGACGTGCTGGCCGCGATGAACAGCCGGTTGCGCTTCGGGCCGCCGAACGTGCAGTTGGCCACGACCTCGGGCACCCGGATGCGGCCGAGGTGCCGGCCGTCGGGGGAGAGGCAGTGCACGCCGTCGCGTGCGCCGCACCAGAGGAAGTCCTCGGTGTCCACCCGGATGCCGTCCGGAACGCCCGGGGAGACGTCGGCCACCACGCGGGGCGCCGCCAGTTCCCGGCCGTTGCGGACGTCGTACGCGCGGATGTGGCGGTGACCGCCGCGGATGGTGGCCGCGGCGCTGTCCGCCACGTAGAGCACGGTCTCGTCGGTCGAGAACGCGAGGCCGTTCGGCATCACCATGTCGTCGGCGACGACGTCGAGGCGGCCACTGCCGGGGTCGAGGCGGAGGACGTAGCAGCCGTCGAGCTCGGGGTCTGCCCGGTGGCCCTCGTAGTCGTTGGCGATGCCGTACGTCGGGTCGGTGAACCACACGCTGCCGTCCGACTTGACCACGACGTCGTTGGGCGAGTTGAGCCTCCGGTCGCCGAGCCGGTCGGCGAGGACGGTCACCGTTCCGTCGAGCTCGGTCCTGGTCACGCGCCGCGTGCCGTGCTCGCAGGTCACGAGGCGGCCCTGGCGGTCGCGCGTGTTGCCGTTGGCGTAGTTGGACGGCTGCCGGAACACGGTGACCCCGCCGTCGTCGGGTAGCCGGAGCATCCGGTCGTTCGGGATGTCGCTGACGATCAGCTGTCGCGCGTCGGCGAAGTACACGGGACCTTCGGCCCAGCGCATCCCCGTGTGCAGGCGCTCGAGGGAGGCGTTGCCGAGCACGAAGGAGGCGAACAGGGTGTCGATGACTTCGACGTCGTCGTTCACACCGGCTCCAGACGGGCGCTCCTGCAGGGCCACGGACCACTCTGCACCATCGGCGAACCACGGCGGCGGCTAGATCCGGATGGCGGCGGGCAGCCCGTCGGAGAACCGTTCCGGCGGGTCGGGCACCGAGAGGGCCTGGCCGGACAGCACACGACGGGCGGTCCACGCGATGGCGGCAGCGTCGAGGACGTCGTCGACACCGACGTCTGCGCCGGAGAGCCCGAGATCGCCGCTGGGACGGATTCCGGCCGTGGCGAGCAGCAGCCGCCGTTGTTCAGCGCCGGCCCAGGTCGCCTTGCGGGTCGCGAGCGGCGCGCCGGCCAGGTGCGCGAACGAGACCTCGGGGTGCGCTTCGACCACCGTGCGGTCGGCCGTCGCGACCCAGTCGTTGGCGGCCAGCAGCTTGCGCCGGAGCGCGTACGCCTGGATCGAGACGCCCTCGCCGGCGAGCCGCCGGTTGATCCGTACCGCCTCGGCGTGGTCCGCGGCCTCGAGGGCGTCCCGTACCGGCGTCATGAACACCGACGAGCGGCGCGGCCCGATGCGGTCGCGGGCGAGCACGTCGGCCCGCCGGCGGCCGTTGTCCGGGAGGCCGATCGGGATGTCGACCGCCACCACGGCGACCGGGCCGTCCCCGTCGGCCTGCGCGACAACGGTCGCGAGGTCCGCGGACACGTAGGCGCGGACACCGGTGTCGTCCGGCGCGACCGCGACCCATCCGGCCCTGCAGGCGTCGACACCGAGCACCCGGTCGCTCTCCACACGGCGATTCTCGC
>JBMCTR010000157.1:0-5209 GCA_048622955.1 Actinomycetota bacterium | reverse complement strand
CGCCGTCGCCGTTGTCGTCGCCGCACGCCGACAGCAGGACCGGGCCGCCGAGGACGACCGCGCCGACCGGTGCCGTTCTGCCGAGGAAATCCCGTCGAGTCAATGCGTCACGCGTCATGGGATTCAGCCTCCCACTCACTCGCTCGTTTGGTTGTGTCATGTTGCAGTACGGCATCTGACACTATCGAGATCAACATTATTGTCAACATTCGTACTGCGCTATCGTGATACCCCTGTGACCAACGATCATCTCGACGATCAGACACTCCTCGGCTTCCTTTATCCGGGCCATGCCGCGGAGGATGATTACCCGTACCTTGCCGGTTTACTCGTTCCGCCGGCGCGTGCCGAGGTCGTGCACACCAGTGTGGGGGAGGACGCGCACCGCGTCGACGCGCTGCTCGACCTCGGAAGTGCGTCGCGCCTGGCGGACGGCGCCGACCGGCTGCGCGAACGCGGGGTCGCATCGGTCGTGTGGGCCTGCACCAGCGGCAGCTTCGTGTTCGGCTGGGACGGCGCGCGCGAGCAGGCTGCGGCGCTCGGTCAGCGGCTCGGATTGCCGGCGTCCAGCACCTCGATCGCGTTCGTCGACGCCTGCCGCTCGCGCGGGGCGGCGCGCGTGGCCGTCGCCGCGACGTACCCGGCGGACGTCACGGAGCGGCTGGTGGCCTTTCTCGCGCGGGGCGGCATCGAGGTCCTGTCGGCATCGAGCCGGGGGATCGTCACCGCAGCCGAGGTGGGGACGCTGGCGGCGGACGCCGTGCGCGACCTGGTGCTCGAGCACGACCACCCGGACGCCGAGGCGGTGCTGGTGCCCGACACCGCGATGCACACCGCTCGGGCGCTGGACGCGCTGACGGCCGAGGCCGGCAAGCCCGTGCTCACGGCCAACCAGGTGAGCGTCTGGCAGGCCGCCCGGCTGGCGGGGCACCCCGGCGCCGACCGGCTGCTGGAGTGATCGAACCAACAATCACACCTGGGTCGGGCGGAGGCGCCGCAGCGCGTGCTCGAAGTGGCGGTCGACCGACCGCAGGGCCGACCGCCGGCCCGCGCGGATCTCCAGGAACAGCTCGCGGTGCTCGTCCACCAGGGCCTGCCGGGCCGGATAGGCGTGCTCGAGGGCCTGCAGGCACATCCGGGTCTCGACGATGAGGGTGGAGAACATGCGGACGAGCCGCTCGCTGCCGGAGGCGGCGACGAGCGTCTCGTGGAACTGCAGGTCCAGGTCGGCGACCGCGTTCCAGCGGTCCCGCTGCGCGGCCTTCGCCATCCGCTCCAGCAGCCGTTCGAGGCCGGCGAGCGCCTCCGGCTCGCCGCGGTCGAGCAGCACGCGGACGGCGGCCCGTTCGACCGCCCCGCGCGCGAGATAGATGTCCTCGATGTCGTCGCCGTCCAGCCGGCTGACGAACACGCCCCGGTGCGGCTCGCTGTACAGCAGACCCTCCTGGATGAGGCGCTGCAACGCCTCCCGGATCGGCCCGCGGCTGACGCCGAGTTGCTCGGCGAGGTTCGCCTCACCCAGTTGAGTACCGGGCGGGAACGTCCCGTCCATGATCCCGGTGCGGATGCGGTCTGCAATGATCGGAGCCGTGGTCGACCGGCTCACCGGCTCAAGGTCGGTCCTGGTCACGGCGGCCCTTCCGGGTCGTCAGCCACCGGCTCCATCACGGTGATGGCCCCCCTGCGACGGCGACTGGAATGTCGAATTGTCAGCAACCTACAATACCGGCGACATCGGTCGGCTGCGGACAAGGGGAGGCAACTGTGACAGAGGTGGAGCGGCCGGCCGACCGCTTCTTCTCGGCGGAGGAGTACGCCCAGCGCACCAGCGCGGTGCGGAAGAACATGGCAGAGCGCGAGCTCGACGCGCTGTTGCTCGTCAGCCCGGAGAACATCTACTACCTCGTGGGGCTGAGCCACCAGGGCTACTTCGCCTTCACGCTGTTGCTGTTCCCGTTCGAGGGCGTGCCGCGCGTGGTCACCCGGTCGATGGAGCGGGTCACGCTGATGCAGCAGGCGCCGGATGTCGAGCACGTCGGGTTCGATGACCACGTGGAGCCGGGCGAGGCGGTGGCGGGTGCGCTCCGCGATGCCGGGTTCTCGCACGCCCGGGTCGGCGTCGAGCGCAACACCATGTTCTTCCCGTTGCGGGCCTGGGATCAGGTCCGCACCGAGCTTCCGGATGTGACGTGGGAGGATGCCCTCGACACCGTCGACGAGGTCCGGCAGGTCAAGTCCGAGCTGGAGATCTACTGCATCCGCCAGGCGGCGGCGCTGTCGGACCGGGCGGTCCGGTCCGGCATCAAGGCCGCCGGCGTCGGCGTCAACGAGCGGGAGGTGGCTTCCGAGGTCTATCGCTCGATGGTGCTCGGCGGCAGCGAGTACCCGGGGTTCGCCCCGCTGGTGCGGTCGACCGACCTGATCGCGCAAGAGCACGCGACGTGGCGCGACCGCACGCTCGCACCCGGTGACGCGCTGCTGCTCGAGCTGTCGTCCTCGGTCCGCCGCTACCACGCGCCGTTGACCCGTGTGGTGCACGTCGGCCGCGCGTCGCACGGGGTGAAGGCGGCCGGCGAGATCGCGCTCGAGGGCCTCGAGACGATCCGGGCGGCGCTGCGCCCGGGCATGCTGACCGGCGACGTCTACGCCGCCTGGCAGGAGGTGGTGGACGACGCGCTGGGCCCCGGGCGGTACGAGCGGCACCACTGCGGCTACACCGTGGGCATCGGGTTCCCGCCGAGCTGGGTCGGCGGCAGCACCGTGGTCGGCATCCGGCCCGGCGGGCGGATCGAGGTCCGCGAGGGCATGGTGTTCCACGTGCTGTCCTGGCTGATCGGGGTGGGCCCCGCCGACTTCGGCGTCTCGGACACGGTGCTGGTGACCGCCGACGGGGGCGAGCTGCTCACCTCGACCTCGAGGGAGCCGATCCTTATCTCCTGAGGGACTGGTCAGCGCTTCGGCAGCAGGGGCGTGGGCCGCAGCGCCGCCGGGTCCGAGAACGTGAAGTCCTCCGGCTGTTCCCGGTAGAGGGCGGCGTACCGCTCCACCCGGTCGCGGTCCAGCTCGACGCCGATGCCGGGCGCCTCTCGGACCGGCAGGCCGCCGTCCACGTACGCGGGCGCCCCTCCGGCGATCACGTCGTCGGCGAGCAGCGAGGCGTACGACTGGCTGGCGTGCAGGAAGTTCGGCGTCGAGACGATGACGTGCGCGGCGGCGTACGTGGCCACCCCCAGCTCGCCGAGGCTGTGCTTGACCACCGGCAGCGCAGCGGCCTCGCAGATCCCCGCGCCGCGCTTGAGGTTGAGCAGGCCGCCGTCCATCTGGTTGTCCAGCGACACCACGTCCGCGGCTTGCCGCTGGATGCACGCGAGCACGTCGTAGCGCGTCCACGTCGCCTCGTTCGCGAGCAGCGGGACGCCGACCCGGCCGCGCACGTACGCCATCGCGTCCAGGTTGCGCCCCGACACCGGCTGCTCGACGAGTTCGAGGTCGTACGGCTCCAGGTCGCGGATGATCCGCACGGCGGCGCCGGCCGACCACGCCTCGTTGGCGTCGACCCGCAGCTTGAGACCCGTCCCGCCGCCCTCACGCGCCGCCGCGACGAGCGCGCGGTCGTCCTCGGGATCTCCCCAGCCGACCTTGAGGTAGGCCGTCGAGAAGCCCTCTGCGACGGCAGCGGCCGCGGCGGCCCGCACCCCGTCGGCGTCGGTGCGGGGCAGGTAGTAGAACGCCTCGGCGCGGTCGCGGACCCGGCCGCCGAACAGGTTGACCAGCGGCTGGCCGCAGGCCTTGCCCACGAGGTCCCAGCAGGCCATCTCGACCGCCGCGATGCCCGGGTTGGTCGTCCGGACGTGGTGCCAGGTTCCGACGACGTCGATCCGCTTCGAGATGCGCTCGATGTCGAACGGCGACTCGCCGACGACGAGCGGCCTCACTGAGTCCAGGACGGCTTGCACGATCTCCGCGGTCGGGTACGCGCCGGCCTCGCCCAGGCCGGTGAGCCCCTCGTCGGTGTGCACCTCCACCAGGACGGACGCCAAGCCGTGGCGGCCGCCGTACGCCCACAGCTCGGGCGTGCGGAACGGGACGGCGACGGGCGTGGCGTCGATGCCGGTGATGCGCATGTGGGACCTCCGGGTCCGACCGTATCCGCGGATGGCGTCTGCGGCAGCATAGGCGGCGTGGACGCCGAGCCGGTCGACGAGCACATCGACGAGCACACAGTGCCGCGTGTTCGGCCCGACGTCGCAGCCGTCGAGGTAGACGGCGAACTGGTGCTCCACGATCCCGGGCGGGACAGCGCGCGCCGGTTGGGCCCGACGGCGACCGTGGTCTGGCACTGCCTCGACGGCAACTCCACACTCGGCGAGATCGCCGACGACGTCGTGGCGGTCCAGGGCGGCGACAGGGACGTGACGGTGGCGAACCTGGTACGGCACGTGCGGCGGTTCGCGCGCTCCGGCCTGCTCGCGGGCGGGCCGGCCCACGGCGGCGACCCGTCAGAGCCCGCAGCGCCTGCACCGCCCGGAGCGCCAGCAGTGCCCTTGGGGACCCCGGAGTCAGCCCCCGCGGCCGCCTCGGCCGGCGGCGCGTTGACACCGGTGCGCGCCGACCCGTGCGCCCATTCGAACAGGTTCGGCTGGGTCGGCGAGTTCGCGATCGCCGCCGGGCCGCACCTGCTGGGAGTGCGGTGCAACGACGCCGAGCTTCTCGAACTGCTCCGGCGCCTGTTCTCCCCGGTGCTCGTGGAGTCGCCGGACCCGGAGCCGAACTTCTCGCTGCGCCGCGCCGCCGCCGGGCGCGCCCACCGGCTGCAGGAGGGCTGCAGAACCCTGGTCCACACCGCATCGTTGGACCGCGCGGTCCGTGGCTTGCGGGCGTTCCTGGCGGCGTACGCGGGCGAGGAAGCCGCGGGTCGAGTGCGGCTCGCGGCGGTGGCGCTCGTCCGCGACGGTGCGGCCGTCCTCGTCCCCGAGCGGCTGCGGCCCCGGCTCGGCGGCGCCGAGGACCACCTTGCCGAGCGCGGCCTGGCCGTCGCCGACGCGGTGCCGGCGCTCTCCCCGGACGGCACCACCGTCCACGTCGAGCCTCCGAGGCTCGAGGTGGACCTGGACGTCCTGGACGAGATCAGCAGGCTCGGGGACGGCCACACGCAGCCGGCGGCAGTGGCGGAGCCGGGCTGCTACCGGCTGGCGGGGTGGGCGTGGCC
>JBMCTR010000156.1:0-5220 GCA_048622955.1 Actinomycetota bacterium | reverse complement strand
CCGGCCAGCAGTTCGGCGATGCCCAGCCCGAGGCCGGCGGCGAGCACCCCCGCCAGCGCGGCCGGCCAATGCCTCCTCAGGTCCGTCACACTCCCATCGTGCGACGTCGAGGCCAGGGTGGGTAGATCTCCGGCGTCGATGTCACCGGATCGTCAGGTTCGCCCGAGCCGCTGCAGGTGCTTCGCCAGGGCGGCGAACGCCCGGCCCCGGTGGCTGATCGCGTTCTTCTCCGCCGCCGGCATCTCCGCGGTCGTGCGGGTCTCGCCGTCGGGGACGAAGACGGGGTCGTAGCCGAAGCCGCCGCTGCCGCGCGGCTCGCGCAGCAGCCTCCCGGTGACGCGTCCCTCCTCCACGACCTCGCCACCGTCCGGCGTGACGAGTGCGGCGACGCAGACGAACGCGGCCCCGCGCCGGCCGTCCGGCACGTCGGCGAGTTGGGCGAGCAGCAACGCGAGGTTCGCGGCGTCGTCGCCGTGCCGGCCGCTCCACCGTCCGGAGAACACGCCGGGCATGCCGTTCATCGCCTCGACGCTGATGCCGGAGTCGTCCGCGACGGCCGGCAGCCCGGTGGCCTCCGCGACGGCACGGGCCTTGAGCAGCGCGTTCTCGGTGAAGGTCAGGCCGGTCTCCGTCACGTCCGGGACGTCGAAGCCGGTGACGGACACCAGGTCCACGGCCGCGCCGTGCTGTTCGAGGATGTGCCGGATCTCCGGCACCTTGCCCTCGTTGCGGGTCGCGAGGACGACGCGGGGAGCGCTCATGCCTCCAGGGCCCGCCGCTGCAGGTCGGTGAGCTCCGCGCAGCCCGCCTCGGCGAGCCCGAGCAGGATGTCGAGCTCCGACCGGTCGAACGGCGCGCCCTCGGCGGTGCCCTGGACCTCGATGTACCGGCCGGCACCGGTCATCACCACGTTCATGTCCGTCTCGGCGCCCACGTCCTCCTCGTAGCACAGATCCAGCAGCGGCTCGCCGTCGACCACACCGACCGACACGGCGGCGACCGAGTCGCGGAGCACGTCCCCCGCGGCCAGCAGGCCCTGCTCGCGCATCCAGCCGACGGCGTCGACCAGCGCGACGTACGCCCCGGTGATCGCGGCCGTCCGGGTGCCTCCGTCGGCCTGCAGCACGTCGCAGTCCACGACGACGGTGTTCTCGCCGAGTGTCGCCGTGTCGATGATGCCGCGCAGCGAGCGCCCGATCAGCCGGGAGATCTCGTGCGTACGGCCCCCGATGCGGCCCTTGACGGACTCGCGGTCCGAGCGGGTGTTGGTGGAGCGCGGCAGCATCGCGTACTCGGCGGTGACCCACCCCTCGCCGGAGCCCTTGCGCCAGCGCGGCACGCCCTCCGTGACCGAGGCGGCGCACAGCACGCGGGTCTCGCCGGACTCGATGAGCACCGAGCCCTCGGCATGCTGCAGCCACCCGCGGGTCATGCGGACGGGGCGGAGTTGGTCGGCGGCGCGGCCGTCGGAGCGAGTCATACCGCCGAGGCTATCCGCCTGCCCGGGCAGCCGCGTGCGCTCCCCGGCCGGGTTGAGGCGCCTATTGCCGGGTAACCCCACAAACGTGGCACCGGTGAGCAAGGAGGACCAGATGGCCCAGACGGTCGGAGAGTACCTGCTGCAGCGGATTCGCGAGTGGGGGGTGGAGCAGGTGTTCGGCTACCCGGGCGACGGCATCAACGCGATCGTGGCCGCGTTCGGCGCGGCGGGCAACGAGCCGCGGTTCGTGCAGGCGCGCCACGAGGAGATGGCCGCCTTCGAGGCGGTCGGCTACGCGAAGTTCAGCGGCGCCACCGGCGTGTGCCTCGCCACGTCCGGGCCGGGCGCCGTCCACCTGCTCAACGGGCTCTACGACGCGAAGATGGACCACGTGCCGGTCGTCGCGATCGTCGGCCAGACCGCGCGCAGCGCGATGGGCAGCCACTACCAGCAGGAGATCGACCTGCAAAGCCTGTTCAAGGACGTCGCGTCGGACTACCTCGTCGAGGTCAACGTGCCCGAGCAACTGCCCAACGCCGTCGACCGGGCCTTCCGGACGGCCGCGGCGCGGCGCTCGCCCGCGGTGCTCATCGTCCCCGCCGACCTGCAGGAGGAGGAGTACGTCGCGCCCGCGCACGCGTTCAAGCACGTCCCGTCCAGCGCGCCCAGCATGTCCCGGACGGTCATGGAGCCGCCGGAGGACATGATCTCGGAGGCGGCGGCGCTGCTCAACGCGGGCCGGCGGGTGGCCGTGCTGGCCGGTCAGGGCGCGCGCAACGCCGCCGAGGAGCTGAAGCTGGTCGCGGACGTCACCGGTGCCGGCATCGCGAAGGCGCTGCTCGGTAAGGACGTGCTGCCCGACGACCTGCCGTACGTGACCGGTGCCATCGGGCTGCTTGGGACCCGGCCGAGCTACGAGCTGATGCGCGACTGCGACACGCTGCTCATCGTCGGGTCGAGCTTCCCGTACTCGCAGTACCTGCCGGAGTTCGGCCAGGCGCGCGCGGTGCAGATCGACATCGACGGCTCCATGATCGGCATGCGCTACCCGACCGAGATCAACCTCGTCGGAGAGGCCAAGGCCACGCTGCGGGCGATGCTCCCGCTGCTGGACCGCAAGGAGGACCGGTCCTGGCAGGAGGGCATCGAGCAGAGCGTCCGCACCTGGTGGGAGACGCTGGAGCAGCAGGCGATGGTGGGCGCGACGCCGGTGAACCCGATGCGCGTCGTGCACGAGCTGTCCTCCCGGCTGCCCGACGATGCCGTGGTGACCGCCGACTCCGGCTCGTCCACCAACTGGTACGCCCGCAACCTGCAGCTGCGCGGGCAGATGCGCGGCTCGCTGTCGGGGACGCTGGCCACCATGGGGTCTGCGGTGCCCTACGCGATCGGCGCCAAGTTCGCCCACCCGCAGCGGCCGGTCGTGGCGCTCGCCGGCGACGGCGCCATGCAGATGAACGGCATGGCCGAGCTGATCACCATCGCGCGGTACCGGGAGCTGTGGGACGACCCGCGGCTGGTCGTCTGCGTGTTCCACAACAACGATCTCAACCAGGTCACCTGGGAGCTGCGGGCGATGGGCGGCGCGCCGAAGTTCGACGAGTCGCAGTCGCTGCCGGATGTGTCGTACGCCGAGTTCGCCCGCGGCCTCGGGCTCGACGCCGTGCGCGTGGAGAAGCCCGAGCAACTCGCCGACGCGTGGGACCGCGTCCTGGCCGCCGACCGGCCCGCGGTGCTGGACGTGATCTGCGACCCGGAGGTCCCGCCGATCCCGCCGCACGCCACGTTCGAGCAGGTGAGATCAACCACCGAGGCGCTGCTCAAGGGCGATCCGAACGCCTGGCGGGTGCTCGTGCAGGGCACGAAGACCAAGGCCCAGGAGTTCATCCCGCGCCGCAGCTAGGCCTCGGGCTCGAACTGGGCCCGACGATCAGGTGAGCTACACGCCACGTACCGTCGAGATGGGTCACCTGATCGTTTCGCGTCCGCATGCTGAGAACAGATCAGGTGACCAACCTGGCCGGACCGGGCCGGTCGAGTCACCTGATCGCTCGCAGCCCATCCGCCGAGCGTGTCCTGATGTGACCTAAAGAGGGAGACTTCACCTTAGTGATCAAAGTTGCGGTTATTGCCGCTGATCACGCCGTCCGCCGCAAGTTTGATCACTAAGGTGAAGTCTCCCTCTTTAGGATGAGCTCGGCGGGACACCCTCCTGCCCGACATGGCCTCACCGTCACCCGATCCGGATTAGACCTCGAGAACCGCCTCGGGGCGCGCGAGGGTCACGGGGCCGCCGAAGGCTGACCGTGCCGCCGCGAGCGCCTCGTTCGGATCGCCCCAGGGCGGGACGTGGGTGAGCAGCAGCCGGCGCACTCCCGCAGCGGCAGCGTGCTCCCCCGCGTCCCGCCCCGACAGGTGGAGGTCTGCCGGATTGGTCTCGTCGTCCGGGAACCCCGCCTCGCAGACCAGCAGGTCCGCGCCGCTCGCGAGGTCCACCAGGGCTTGGGAGGGGCCGGTGTCCCCGGAGTAGACCAGCGAACGTCCGGCGTGCTCGAGCCGGACGGCGTACGAGGGCACCGGGTGCACGACCGGCGCGACGGCGGCCCGGATGCCGGCCACGTCGAACGGCTCGCCGGCGTAGCCACGGAAGTCGAACGCTCCGGTCATCCCCGGGTCCTCCGGGAGCCCGTACGCCCGCGCGAGCCGCTCGGCCGTCCCGTCGGGACCCCATACCGGGATGCGCGGCCGGTCCGGCCACGGGCCGTACCGCACCGCCACGTAGAGGCCGCACATGTCCAGGCAGTGGTCCGGGTGCAGGTGGCTCAGCAGCACCCCGTCGATCTCGTCCAGCCTGATGTGCCGCTGCAGCGGGCCGAGTGCGCCGCTGCCGAGGTCGAGCACGGCCGCCGTGCCCCCCGCCTGGACGAGGTAGCAGGACGCCGCCGAGCCCGGCCCGGGCAGCGAGCCCGAGCAGCCCACGACGGTCAGCCTCACCTGGCGAGGTCCTCCGCGGTCAGGGCACGGAAGCCCAGTGTGTCCTCGACCGACGGGATCTCCGGGCCGAGGAAGCGCCGGCCGATCTCGCCGAACGGGCGCGGGTCACCGGTGGCGCGGAACCGGTGGCCCGGCGCGGGCAGGTCGTCACGGCGCATCAGGTGGTGCTCCGCGAGCACGCGGTAGACGTCCCGCGCGGTCTCCTCGGCGCTGTTGACGAGCATGACCTCCGCACCCATGACGTACGAGATCACCCCGGCGAGCATCGGGTAGTGCGTGCAGCCGAGCACGAGGGTGTCGACGCCGGCCGCGCGCACCGGGTCCAGGTAGGCGTGGGCCACCTGCTCGAGCTCCGGACCGTGGGTGACGCCGGCCTCGACGAACTCCACGAACCGGGGGCACGCCTGCGCGGTGATACGCAGGTGCGGCGCGGCCGCGAACGAGTCCTCGTACGCCTTGGACGTGACGGTGGCGCGGGTGCCGATCACGCCGACGTGCCCGTTGCGGGTCGCGGCCACCGCGCGCCGGACGGCAGGCTGGATGACCTCGACGACCGGCACCGCGTAGCGCTCGCGGGCGTCGCGCAGCACCGCGCTGGATGCCGAGTTGCACGCGATCACCAGCAGCTTGACACCCTCGGCGACCAGCGAGTCCATGACATTGAGCGCCAGCGTGCGGACCTCCGCGATCGGGCGCGGGCCGTACGGGCCGTGCGCGGTGTCGCCCACGTACAGCACCGGCTCGTG
>JBMCTR010000155.1:0-5263 GCA_048622955.1 Actinomycetota bacterium | reverse complement strand
TCGTCACCAGCAGGTTGCCGAACATCGCGAAGCCGGTCAGCACCGAGGCGATGTTCACCAGAAGCACGGCGGAGCGAGCGGCCACGCGGATGTCGACGAGCGGGTTGCGAACCCGCAACTCGACGGGCACCCACGTCGCGATCAGCAGCACGCCGAGCACGGCGAGCACCAGGGTCGGCTCCGAGGTCCAGCCCCACTGGCCGCCCTTGGACAGCACCAGCAGCACGGCGGTCAGGGCCGCTGAGATCAGCAGCGCCCCGCGGTAGTCGAACGAGCCCCGCGTACGCACCGGTGACTCCGACAGCACCAGCCACACCGCCGCCAGCATCACCGCGCCCGCCACCCCGGTGACGAGGAAGATCGAATGCCAGTCGAGCCGTTCGGCGATGAACCCCGACAGCGGCAGGCCCACACCCGCGCCGATCGCCAGTGTCGCGCTCATCAGCGCCACGCCGAGCGGCACCCGTTCGCGCGGCAACTCGTCCCGCATGATCGCGATACCGACCGGGATCAGCGCCATGCCCACGCCCTGCATCGCCCGCGCGGCGACGACCAGCGAAAACACATCGCTCAAACCGCCCAGCAGCGAGCCCGCCACCATCGCGGCGAGCGCGACCATCATCATCCGCTTCTTGCCGAACATATCGGCCAGCCGCGAGATCGTGGGGATGGAGACCGCGCCGGTCAGCAGCGTCGCGGTGATCAGCCACGAGGCGTTGTCGACGGTGGTGTCGAGCAGTCTGGGAAACTCCGGCAGCAACGGCAGGAACATGGTCTGCTGCAGCGACACCGTCGTACCGGTGAGCGCCAGCACCGTGACCACCAGCGCGCTGCGCTTCTTCTCGGCCGGCTCGCCTACCGGGGTCGGGGCGCCGGGATCAGCGGTCTGCCGGTCCACGGACCTCCTTCGCCGTAACGCCGCTGTGGTGAACAGTGGTTCACTCCATGGCTAGTGAACCACTGTTCACCGTGGGCCGCAAATCGCGGCGCCCTTGGCCGAACGCGCCGCAGCGGCGGCTGTGAAGGGGTCCGGTCAGTCGGTGCTGCTGCGCCCGCTGCGCACCTCTGGACTTTCCTGCCCGCGGCCGAGGTAGCCCTCGCGCCACACGGCGACGATGCCGGCCACAATCGCCACGGCCTCCGACGCGGCGGCGGCCCATACGTACCCGCCGGACCAGCGTTCGTTGACACCGAATAGCCCCACGGTGGTGGAGACGGTGAACGAGCCCAGGGTTGCCGCGCCGAACCCGACCGCGAGCAGCAGCGGGCCCCAGTGGCGCCACGTGAGCAGCAGCACGGCGATGACGACGCCGGCCACGGCGTTGAGCAGGAACGCCGGCCCGATGACGTCGATGTCACGGTAGCCGTCGAACCACAGCCACAGGTGGACCGCAGCAGAGACCAGCACCGCCACTGCGGCGATAAATCGTGTCAGCACGATCTCTTCCTCCCTCCGCGTACGGGGTCAGGAACTTCAAGCCCTCACCGTCCGTACGGCTCGCACGGCCGCGCGGTTCAGCGTTCGGGGCTGAAAGCGTTGAACCCGGCGCACCCGTCCTGCGTATCACTGGTGCTGCCGTGATGGATGATTGGGCCGGGATCGGTTCGGGCCGTCGTCAAGGGAAGCATGAACGAGGAAGCGTGCGCGTTCTGGCTGTGTGAGCCGGGAAGGGGGGAGATCAGGCCCGTCCGGCTGCCCGAACCGGGCGCTGACGAGGTGCTGGTGCGGACCCTGTGCTCCGGGATCAGCAGGGGCACCGAGACGCTCGTGTTCCGCGGCGGCATCCCCGAGAGCGAGTACGCCAGGATGCGTGCTCCGTTTCAGGACGGCGAGTTCCCCGGTCCTGTCAAGTACGGCTACCTCAACGTCGGCGTCGTCGAACAGGGACCGGCTCATCTCCGTGGACGAGCGGTGTTCTGCCTGTACCCGCATCAGACCCGGTACGTGGTTCCAGCCGACGCTGTCACGCCGGTGCCGGAGGATGTGCCGTACCCGCGTGCCGTGCTCGCCGGCACGGTGGAGACCGCGGTCAACGCCTTGTGGGATGCGCAGCCGCTGGTCGGCGACCGGATCGCCGTCGTCGGCGCGGGGATGGTGGGCTGCTGCGTCGCCCGGCTGCTCGCGCGGCTTCCCGGCAGCCGGGTCACCCTCGTCGACATCGACCCGGCCCGGGCCGACACCGCCGGTGCCCTGGGTGTCGATTTCGCACTGCCGGCCGACGCGGCGGGCGGCCGCGACCTCGTGGTGCACACCAGCGCCACCGCAACCGGGCTCCAGCAGTCGCTGGACCTGTTGCGCACGGAAGGCACGGTCGTCGAGCTGAGCTGGTACGGCGACACCCAGGTGCAGTTGGCTCTCGGCGGCGCCTTCCACTCGCAGCGGTTGAGCATCCGCGCCAGCCAGGTGGGCCGCGTGGCGGCCGCACGACGCGGGCACCGGACGGCGTCCGAGCGGCTGGCCCTGGCGATGGATCTGCTTCGCGACGAGGCGTTCGACGCGCTGATCACGGGATCGTCCCGGTTCGCCGACCTCCCCGAGGTGATGGCGACGCTGACCGACGGCCGGCTGCCCGCCCTGTGCCACACCGTCACCTACGGCGACGAGGAGGTGCCGTGTTCAGTGTCACGGTCCGCGACCACGTGATGATCGCCCACAGCCTCCGCGGCGAGGCGTTCGGTCCGGCGCAACGGCTGCACGGCGCCACGTACGTGGTGGACGCGACCTTCAGCGGGCGCGAGCTGGACGCCGACGGGACCGTGGTCGACATCGGCCGCGCCGCCGAACAGTTGCGCGCGGTGCTCGCGCCGCTGAACTACCGAAACCTGGACGAGGTTCCCGACTTCGCCGGCCGCAACACCACGACCGAGGCCCTGGCGAAGGTGATCGCCGACCGGCTCGCCGAACGCGTCCAGCACGGGGCGCTCGGTGCTGCCGCGCAGCGGCTGACCGGGATCGCTGTGACGCTGCACGAGTCACACGTGGCCTGGGCCGGCTACGAGCGCGAGCTGTGACCGCCGTCCACGTCATCGTTCCGGCGGGTATCGACGACCCGCGGCGACCCAGCGGCGGCAACGTCTACGACCGGCACGTGTGCCGCGGGCTCACCGCGCTCGGCTGGAGCGTGCACGAGCACCCGGTTCCGGGCTCCTGGCCCTGGCCCGACCGCGTCGCCCGCAGCGGCCTCGCCGACGCCCTGGACGCCGTACCGGACCGCGGGCTCGTGCTGCTCGACGGCCTGGTCGCCTCGACCGTCCCGGACATCCTGGTGTCGCACGGTTCCCGCCTGCGGCTGGCCTTCCTGCTGCACATGCCGTTGGGCGAGGTCGACCTCCGGGCGCGGCCGGCGGAACGTGCCGCGCTCGCGACCGCGTTCGCCGTCGTCACCCCCAGCCGCTGGGCGCGGCGGTGGCTGCTCGCCAGCTACGGCCTTCACCCCGCGCGGGTGCACGTGGCGGAGCCGGGCGTCGAGATGCCGGGTCCGGCGCGCGCCACGGCGGGTGGAGACCGCCTGCTGTGCGTCGGCGCGGTGACCCCGCACAAGGGCCACGACGTGCTCGTGGCCGCGCTCGGCGAGCTCGCCGACGTCCCGTGGAGCTGTGCGGTCGCCGGCGCACTCGACGTGGCGCCCGGGTTCGTCGAGGTCCTGCGCCGCCGGGCTCGGCAGTACGGCATCGCAGCGCGGTTGCACTTCCTGGGACCGCTCAGCGGAGCCGATCTCACCTCGGCGTATACCCGCGCCGATGTCCTGGTCCTGAGCTCTCGCGCCGAGAGCTACGGAATGGTCGTCGCCGAGGCGGTGGCGCACGGCCTTCCCGTGATCGCGACGTCGGTGGGCGGTGTGCCGGAGGCGCTCGGCCGGGATGCCGACGGACGCCTGCCCGGCCTGCTGGTTCCCGCTGGCGATGCTGCTGCGCTCGCCGCGGCCGTGAGAGACTTCCTCACCGACGGCAGCCTGCGGGCGAGCCTGCGGCAGGCGGCCGCCGACCGCCGGCACCGGCTGCCGCGGTGGTCACACACCGCCGGCAGGGTCGCCGAGGTCCTCACCGCGGCGGCGCGAGCGTGACCGGCCGGTGAACCGAAGTGCGCTCATCGGCGTACCTCCTGCCAGGACATCAGACCAGCTGCCGGAGAAGTGGAGCGGTGATCAGCAACAGAGTCTCGTCGTGGGCACGCTTGTCGATCGGCGCCGGCATTCTCGCCTTCCTCGTGGTACGGATGGGACCGGCGCCGTTCCTCGACGCGCTCAGCTCCATCGGCGGATGGCCGCTGGCAGCGGCCTGCGCGATCGGCGCGCTGACGACCGTGTGCTGTGCCTGGCGTTGGTCCCTGGTGGCCGAGGGCATGGGGATCAGGGTCCCGCTGCCTGCGGCGGTCGGGGCGTACTACCGGTCCCAGTTCCTCAACGCGACCCTGCCCGGCGGGCTGCTCGGCGACGTGCACCGCGGCGTGCGGCACGGACGCGAGGTCGGCGCTGTCGGGCGGAGCCTGCGAGCCGTGGCCTGGGAACGCTCCCTGGGCCAGGTCGTGCAGCTGTCGCTGACCGCGCTCGTGCTGCTCCTGTGGCCCTCCCCGGCGAACACCTTCCTCCCGCTGGTCCCTGTGCTCGCCGGGGTGCTCGCCGGGGCGGCCGCGACGGCGCTCGTGGTACTGCGGTGGATGCGCCGACCGCGGCGCCGCCCGGGCGCCGTGGCCCGGACGGTCGCCACGGTCGCCGGCGATTTGCGGGCCGTCGCGCGGGTACCACAGGCTGTGCCTCGCATCGCGCTCGCCTCCACCGTCGTCGTCGGCGGCCACGCCGCCGTCTTCGTCATCGCGGCTCGCGCCAGCGGCGTGTCGGTCCCGCTCGAACGGCTCCTCCCGGTGGCGATGGTCGTGCTGCTGGCATCCGCCATTCCGACGAACATCGCGGGATGGGGGCCACGGGAAGGTGCCGCGGCCTGGGCGTTCGGCGCGGTGGGGCTGACCGCGGCGCAGGGTGTCACCACCGCCGTGGTGTTCGGCGTGATGGCTCTGGTCGCCACGCTGCCCGGCGCGGCCGTGCTCGTCGCCGTACGCGCGCACCGACCGCGACAGCCCGGCCATCGGAACGGCCCCGTCCTCCTCGCGGACGCGACCCATGCCTGAGTGCCCCTACATCCTGCTCAGCTGCGCGATGTCGATCGACGGCTACCTCGACCGGCCGTCGGGTCCACGGCTGGTCCTGTCCAACGACGCCGACCTCGACCGCGTCGATGAAATGCGTGCCGGCTGTGACGCGATCCT
>JBMCTR010000154.1:0-5282 GCA_048622955.1 Actinomycetota bacterium | reverse complement strand
CGAGATGGACACGGTGCAGGAGGGAGAGATCCTGATCGCACCGACGACCAACCCCAGCTGGACTCCGGTGTTCAGCCGGATCGCCGCATGCGTCGCGGACGGCGGCGGCATGATGTCGCACGCCGCGATCGTCTGCCGGGAGCACGGGCTGCCCGCCATCGTCGGGTCGGGCAAGGCCACCCGGGCGATCAAGACCGGCCAGCGCGTTCGGGTCGACGGCAACACCGGCATCGTGACGATCCTTGAGGACTGAGCTGGAGGCGAAGGTCGTGAGCGCGAAGCTGGCTCCCGTGGTGTGGTTCGACGAACTCGAGGGCGACGTGCGCGCGGTGGCAGGAGGCAAGTGCGCGTCGTTGGTGGAGATGCGCCGCGCCGGCTTTCCGGTGCCGCCCGGGTTCGCCGTCACGGTGGCGGCGTTGGAGTGGTTCGGCGAGGAGACCGGGCTGCACTCCGAGGTCGAGCGGATCGTGGCCGAAACCGACCCGGATTCGATGGCGTCGTTGCGGTCTGCGAGCGAGCGGATCGACGCGCTCGCCGAGGACGTGCGGCTGCCGGACGGTCTGCTGAGCCTGGTCGAGCGTGCGTACCAGCGCGTGGCGCAGGAGGCCGGCGAGGACGATCCGGCGGTCGCGGTGCGTTCCAGCGCCGTCGGCGAGGACTCCGCGGACGCCAGCTTCGCCGGCCAGCAGGAGACCTACCTGTGGGTGCGCGGGGTGGCCGAGCTCGAGCTGGCGGTGCGGCGGTGTTGGTCGAGCTACTTCTCGCCGCACGCGTTGTCCTACCGGGCACAGCTGTCCGGCGGGCACTCCGGGATAGGCACGGCCGGGATGAGTGTCGGCGTCCAGCAGATGGTCGACGCCGATGTCGCCGGGGTGATGTTCACCCGGAGCCCCACGACGAACGACCGCTCGATCGTCGCCATCGAGGCCGGGCTGGGACTCGGGATCAGCGTGGTCGGCGGCGAGATCACCCCGGACGAGATCTGGGTGAACAAGGTCACCCGTGAGGTCGTGAAGCGCGAGCCCGGCAACAAGCAGGTGCGCTACGTGCCGGACCGGGAGACGGGAGGGACACGGTGCGAGGACGTGCCGGAGGACCAAGCCTCGCAGCTGTGCCTCGATGACGAGACCGCGCAGCAGCTGGCCGAGTACGGCGTCCGGCTCGAGCGCCACTACGGCGCGCCGCAGGACATCGAGTGGGCCCTGACCAACAGCGGGCAGACAGCGACGCTCATTCTCCTGCAAAGCCGGCCGATCACCGCCCTGCACGAGGCCGAGAAACCGATCGCCGGCCCGCTGCCCTCCCAGACCGACTACGTGATCAAGCAGCTGCTCGCCACCAGCCAGAAGAAGGTATAGCTGTGACCGGCACAACCAGCCACCTCGCCGGCACGATGGCAGAGCGGCTCGCCGGAGTGCGAGCGGTGATGCTCGACGTGGACGGCACGCTGGTCGTTCCGGTAGGACCCGGGGGCGCCGGCGGCGACCTGATGCCACGCGCGGACGAGGTGATTCGCGGGCTGCGCGAGTGCGGCATCCGGGTGATCGTCTACACCAACGGCACCACCCACCTGCCGGAGCACTACGCTCATGAGCTCCGGAAGCACGGCCTGCCTATCGATGACGACGATCTCGTCACGCCCGCGCTGGTCGCCGCCACCTACCTGGAGCGGCACCATCCGGGAGCCCGTGTGCTGGTGCTCGGCGGCCAGGGTGCGTGTGACCCGCTGCTGCGCAGCGGCATCAAGGTCGTCGGACCGGACGCGGACGAGATCGACGTCGTCCTGGTCGCCCATGACGAGAACATCACCGGCCAGAAGATCGAAGCCGCCTGCCACGCCGTCTGGGCGGGCGCCCCTTTCCTGGCGACGTCCCTGGCCAGGTACTACTTCCGCAAGGGCGCCCGCGGCGTGTCACTGTCCGGCGCGGTCGGCGCCGGGATCGCCCATATCACCGAGACGGCCCCCACCGTCATCGGCAAGCCCTCGGCGGTGTCGATGGAGGCGATCAGCGCGCACACCGGCGCCGACATTCCGGAGGTCCTCGTGGTCGGTGACGACGTGGACGTCGAGATCGTCATGGGCCGGGAGGCGGGGGCTCCGACCGCGCTCGTGCTGTCGGGAACGACCGGACAGAAGCCCAGGGAGGAGATCGACCGGCTGGAAGGCGACCGGCGCCCCGATCTCGTGATCCCCGATGTCGGGCACCTGTTCTCGGTACTGCCCGCCCTGTCCGAGAGGCCGGGTTGACATGCACCTGCGTCCGGAAGATGTCCAGGACATCGTGCGGCTGTTGGACTCGCTCCGGTATGACGAGTTCGACATAGAGACGGGCCGGCTCCGCGTCTCGTTGCGCCGCGCCGGGAGCGAGGGGTGGACGCAGGAGTCCCGCGTGCTCTCCTCACCGGTCCTTGTGGAGGCCGACGTCGCGGAGTCGACCACCGAGGAGGCCGCACGCCGGACGGCGCGGGAAGACGATCCCGTGCGGCCCGGACTGCTGGCGATCCGCGCGCCACTGCCGGGCACCTTCTACCGCGCCCCCAAGCCCGGAGCGGCTCCCTACGTCGACATCGGCAGCCGGGTGGCAGAGGACACGGTCGTCGGTCTGCTGGAGACCATGAAGCTGTTCAACTCGGTGCACGCCAATGTGCGCGGCGAGGTGGTCGAGTTTCTCGTCGACGATGCGGAGCCCGCCGACAAGGATGCCGTCCTCATCCTGGTCCGACCCGACGGGGATGCCTGATCGTCATGGTGAACATCGAGTTGGTTGACGTCTCGATTCGGGACGGCAACCAGAGCCTGTGGGGAGCAACCAGGCTCCCGACCCGGCAGATCCTCCAGATTGCACCCGTGCTGGACCGGGTCGGTCTGCGTGCGGTCGATTTCACCAGCAGCACGCACATGGGCATCGCGGTCCGCAACCACCGGGAGGATCCCTGGGAGCGGATCCGGCGGACGCGGGCCGCCATGCCGCACACGCCGCTGCAGTTCATCACCGGTTTCCGGTTCATCTCCTGGGAACGAGCACACCCCGATTTCATGAGGCTCGTCTACGAGCGCCTCGTCGCGAACGGGATCTCGCGGTTCGCGCTGCTCGACCCGATGCACGAGATGACGAGCCTGCTGTCCTCCGCGAAGGCGATCAAGGAGGCGGGAGGCGAGGTGGTGGCGGCGCTCATCTACACCCTGAGCGAGGTCCACGACGACGCCTTCTACGCCGGCCTCGCGAAACAGATGGCACAGTGCCCGTCCATCGACCGGGTCTACATCAAGGACCCCTCGGGCCTGCTGACCCCGGAGCGCGCCCGTACGCTGATCCCGGCGCTCATGGCCGTGCTCGACGGCAAGCCGCTCGAGTTGCACTCGCACACGACCATCGGGCTGTCCCCGCAGACCTACCCGCTCGTGCCCGACCTCGGCGTCGAGGTGGTGCAGACGGCCTGCGGTGCGCTCTCGAACGGCTCGTCGCTGCCGAACGTCCAGCGCGTCGTGCCGAACCTGCGGGCGATGGGCCACACGGTGGACGTCGACGATCGGCTGCTGGACGTCGCCGCCGGGTACTTCACTCGTGTCGCGATCGCCGAGCGGTTGCCGTTCGGGACTCCGCAGGAGTTCGACGCGTCCTTCCTGCGGCATCAACTCGCCGGTGGAACGCTGACGACCACCAGGCGCCAGCTGACCGAGCTCGGCCTCGAGGAGCGCTACGACGAGCTGATCGACGAGGTGACCCACGTGCGGGCCGAGCTCGGCTACCCGATCATGGTCACCCCGTTCCCCCAGATCGTCGTCTCCCAGGCGCTGGCGAACCTGATCGGCGGGGAACGCTACGAGACGGTGTCCGACCAGCTCATCCGCTACGTCCTCGGCAGCTTTGGCAGTCCCGCGGGCCCCATCGAGCCGCAGGTAAAGGACCGCATCCTGGGGCAGCGGCGGGCGAAGGAGATCGAGCGCGAGCCCGGGCCCGTGCCGCCCGAGGAGCAGCGCAAGAAGTTCCGCCGCGGGATCAGCGACGAGGAGTTCCTGCTCCGCGCGACGATGCCGGAGCAGCAGGTCGACGCCATGCTGGCCGCGGGGCCCGCCGAGGACTACTACAACCCGGACGTCGAGCCGGTGAAGGAGCTGCTACGAGAGCTCGAGACCCGTCCGAAGCTCTCCAGGCTGGTCGTGGAGAAGGACGGCTTCCGCCTGAGCGCCGGGCAGCGGGTGGCCGGTGCCTAGCGTCATGGTTCCGGTCACACCGCGCCTACGGTCCCGCACCGCGCAGCCACTGCTCCATCTGCGGCCTGCGCGCCTCGTCGCGCAGCTCGACCCGGAGGCCGGTGTGTGGTTCGCGCAGGTAGGCGAACCTGCTCAGCGAGCCGTGCTCGTCCATGGCGCCGGCCTCGAAGTCGAACCCGGCGCGGGTCAACGCGTCGATGTCGTCGCCGAACCGGCCGCTCCAGTACCCCATGTGGTGGAACCCGGCGTGCTCGCTCCCCCAGATGGTCCCGGCCTGCTCCTCGATCAGCTCGAGATGGGGCGGGCCCTGCACCGAGTAGGTCAGGTGGACGGTCGCGGAGATCTCGCCTGCCGGGGTGCGCAGCGTCACCGGAAGCGCCCGGGCGGCCGCCCAGCGCAACCCGGCGCTCGCCGTCAACCGTTCCATCGCCTCGGCCAGATCGGGCACGACGTACCCGACATGGAAGAAGTTCCGGACGCCGGGCAGCAGGGGGAGCACGGAGCGAGCCTACGATGACCTCTCTCGCCGGCATGACCGGGACCGACGAAGTCGCCCACCTGAGCGTCCGGGAGCTCGGCCGGCGGCTGGCCGCCCGCGAGCTTTCCGCGGCCGAGCTGACGCGGCACTACCTCGAACGGATCGGCGAGCACAACGCCGAGTTGAACGCGTTCATCACCGTCGACGAGGGCTACTCGCTCGCGCAGGCCAGGGAGGCGGACCGCGCGCTGGAGGCGGGAGACCGCGTCCATCCGCTGACCGGTATCCCGGTGGCGCTGAAGGACACCATCCCCACCGCGGGCCTGCGCACGACCGCGGGCTCCCGGGTCCTCGAGGACTGGGTTCCGGACGCCGACGCGCCTGTCGTGGAACGACTGCGGTCGTGTGGGGCGGTCGTCATCGGGAAGACGAACCTGCACGAGTTCGCCTACGGCGGGACGTCGGAGAACGAGCACTTCGGCCCCGTGCGCAACCCGTGGGACACAGATCGGGTGGCCGGCGGGTCGAGCGGCGGCTCGGCCGCGGCGGTGGCGGCCGGGCTCGCCGCCGCGGCCGTCGGGACCGATG
>JBMCTR010000153.1:0-5291 GCA_048622955.1 Actinomycetota bacterium | reverse complement strand
CCGAGGGCGACAGAGACGTACCCCTCGAAGTCGCCGTTGAGCACGTAGGCCTGCAACGCCGGGTAGCCGACGCCGACCGGATCGACGGGTGGGGACTCCAGTGTCGAGTCGCCTGCCTCGTCGTGAGCTTGTGCGGGGTGGAAGACGAGTTGGAGGAAGGCGCTGCCATCGAGGTCCACGGTCTTGCCCGAACCGTCGTAGATGATCCGCGACTGGTACCCGATCCGGTACCCCGGCAGCCCTTCGAACTCGAGCGCGATGCGGTCGTAGCCGCCCTCGGGATGCGTGCCCACCCTGAGGTCCACCAGTGTCGGGACTGGTGTAGCCGCTCCGCTGAACGGCGCGGTGACATCGTCGGTCGACCACTGAGCACTGGGCGGCTCGGTCGTGGGGCTCGGCGGCGCGGGCGAGCTGGGCGGCTGCGTGGCAGTCTCGGACGGCTCAGATGGCTCGGACGGCTCGGACGGCTCGGAGGTTACCGTGGCGGTGTCCGTCGCCGACGGTTCGGCAGGCTCGCCACCGCAGGCGGAAAGCAGCAGTGCCGTCATGATCGATAGTGCAGCGAAGCCGAACCTACGCATGGGACGAGTCTCCGCCATCGCGTCCGCCGTCTCACGCGCCGGGGGTCCGTCAGTCCGGCGTCAGGGCCTGCAGCACGTCGCCGAGCGAGAAGACACCGACGATGTTGCCGCGCTCGCGTACCGCGGTGAGCTCGACGTGCCGGGCCTGCATCAGGGTGAGGGCGTCGGACAGCGGTGTGTCGGGGGCGACCGATGGAAGCGGCTGGACGCGGTTGCCGGGGATCGGGCGGTCGTAGTCGTCTGGGTCGAGGTCCAGCAGCACGTTCGCGTGCAGGAAGTGGTCGATCTCGCCGTCGGCGACCGGGAACCGGGTGAGCCCGGTCTCCACGACGATCCGTTCGAGCTCCGCCGGCGTCACGTCCCGGTGCACTGTTGCGACCCGGTCCCACGGCTTCATGACCTGGCGCGCGGGCGTTCGGTGCAGGCCGAGGGCGCCGGTGGCGAGCGCGTGCTCGGTGGCGTCGAGCATCCCGCGCTCGTACGCACGCGCGCTCATGGCGGCGAGATCCGCGGAGGTGTAGGTGGTGGCGAGCTCCTCGACGGGCTCGACGCGCAGGGCCCGCACGCACGCGTTGGCGAGGAAGTTGAGCAGCGCGATGATCGGACGGGTCGCCCGGATGATCAGATACATGGGCGGCCCGAGCCACAGCGCGACGCGTTCCGGTGTCGAGATGGCGAGGTTCTTGGGCACCATCTCGCCGAGAACCATGTGCGCCGCGATGACGATGAGCAGGGCGACGACGAATGCGGCGATCCCGGACGTCGCTTCGCCGAGGCCCGCTGAGACGAACAGGTCGTCGAAGATGTGCTCGACGGCCGGTTCGGCGACTGCGCCCAGGCCGAGCGACGCCGCCGTGATGCCGAGTTGCGTGGCGGCGAGGGTGAGCGACAGTTCAGCCGTGGCGGCGGACGCGCCGACCGCCCGCCGGTTTCCCTCCGCGGCCAGGCTCTCCAGCCGCGTGCGCCGCGCGGAGATCAGTGCGAACTCGGCGCCCACGAAAAACGCGTTCGCCAGCAGGAGCGCGACGGCGAGGAGCAGGCTCACGGCTCCTCCTCCGCCGCTCGGAGCGGTTCGATCCGGACCCGCTCGATGCGCCGGCGGAACATCTGGACCACGGTGATGCGCCAGCCGTCCACCTCGACGGACTCGCCGACCTGCGGCAGGTGACCCAGCCTCGCGAGGACGAGGCCCGCGATCGTGTCGTACGGCCCTGCGGGGAGCCGGAAGCCCGTCCGCTCCTCGACCTCGTGCGCGCGCAGCACACCCCCGATCTCTCGGGCACGCGCCTTAGGCGTCTCGGAGGCGGGCGGTCCAGGTACGGTGCGCTCGCGGTCGTCCTCATCGACGAACTCGCCGACGACCTCCTCGGCGAGATCTTCTATTGTGATCACTCCGGCGACTCCGCCGTACTCGTCTGCCACGACGGCGAGCTGCGCGTCCTGACGCCCGAGCTCGCGCAGCACCTCGGGCAGTGGCAACGACGACGGCACGAGGGTCGGTTCCCGCATGATCGCCGTCACCGGCACCCGGCCGCGGTCCTCGCGGCGCACCCCGAATGCGGACCGCATCTCGGCTACCCCGCGGACGTTGTCGATGTCGCCGGAGTACACGGGCAGCCGCGCCCGGCCCACCTGGCGGCAGTGCTCGAGCATGTCCGCCACGCTCGCGTCCTCGGGGAGGAACAGCACATCGGTGCGCGGAGTCATCGCCTGGTCGGCGTCCTTCTCACCGAATGTGAGCGACCGGCGCAGCATGCCGGCCGTCGCAGCAGGGAGCAGCCCCGCGCGCGCCGACAGCCCGGCGAGCAGCCCGAGCTCCTCGGCCGTGTGGACGGAATCCAGCTCTTCCTTCGGTTCGATGCCCAAGCCCTTGACCACGGCGTTGGCCGCGCCGTTGAGCCCGGCGATGAGTGGACGGGCCGCCGTAGAGAAGCCGAGCTGCAGGGGTGCCACGAGCCGCGCCGTGTGCTCCGGACGGGCGATGGCGAGGTTCTTCGGCGCCAGCTCGCCGAGGACCATCTGGACCCCCGTCGCCAGGACGAGGGCGAGCAGCAGCGCCACAGCGGTCGTGCCGGCGTCACCCAACCCGGGCAGCCACTGCAGGAGCGGGATGAGCAGCCGGGCGATCGCCGGCTCGGCCAGGTAGCCGACGAGCAGGGAGCTCGCCGTGATGCCGAGTTGCGCGCCGGACAGCTGGAACGACAGCCGCCGCACCGCCGCCGCGACCCGGGCGGCGGCCCGGTCACCGGCATCCGCCGCCTGCGCGAGGCGGTCCCGGTTGACCGCGACGAAGGAGAACTCGGCCGCGACGAACACGGCGTTCGCGCCGATCAACAGCACAAACAGCGCCAACGGCAGCACGAGATCCACGGTTCGAATGTTCCCACTGGTAGCGAAGTGTCACCGCCCGGAGGCGGCAATCCTTACCGGCCACGTCCGGCGGCAGGCTCAATGGCCGGGACCCGGTCGGCCGCACCGCGTCAGCGAGCGCCACGAGGCCGCCGGGGAACAGTGAGCGTCCCCACTGCTGCCGCATCGGCTGCAGTGGGGTTCCTCAAGGTTGCCCGAGGAGCAGCGAGGAACCCCGCTGTCGCGGTGTTTCCTGCAGTGTGGAGCCACGCTGTCGGTGCACCATCGCGATGAGGAACCGCACTGCGGCTCGGCTGGCCGCAGTGCGGTTCCGCATGGTGGTCAGTGCATGCCGAAGCGTGCGCGCAACCCGTCTAGTTCTGACCAGAGCATCGTCGGCAGCTTGTCGCCGAACTTCTCGAACCACTCGGCGATGCCGGGAAGCTCGTCCCGCCACTCGTCCGGGTCGACGCGCAGGCACGCCTCGAGCTGCTCGCGGGTGATGTCCAGCCCAGACACATCGAGCGCGTCCGGCGCCGGAACCCGTCCGATGGGCGTCTCGGTCGCCTCGGCCGTCCCCTCCAGCCGCTCGACGATCCACTTGAGGACGCGGCTGTTCTCGCCGAAGCCCGGCCACATGATCTTGTTGTCCTCGTCGCGCCGGAACCAGTTGACGTAGTAGATGCCGGGCAGCTTGCCGGCGTCGGCCTCCTTGCCGATCTTGATCCAGTGTGCGAAGTAGTCGCCGCCGTGGTAGCCGAGGAACGGCAGCATCGCCATCGGGTCACGCCGCACGACGCCGACCTTGCCGGTGGCTGCGGCCGTGGTCTCGGAGGACAGGGTGGCCCCCATGAACACCCCGTGCGTCCAGTCGCGTGCCTCGGTGACCAGCGGAATCGTGCTTGCACGTCGGCCGCCGAACAGGATCGCCGAGATCGGCACGCCGCGCGGGTCGTCGTACTCCGGAGCGATGATCGGGCACTGCTTGATCGGAGTGCAGAACCTCGAGTTCGGGTGGGACGGCGGCTCATCGGACTCCGGCGTCCAGTCCTGGCCGTGCCAGTCGATGACGTGCGCCGGCGGCTCCTCGGTCATGCCTTCCCACCAGATGTCGCCGTCGTCGGTGAGCGCGACATTGGTGAAGATGCTGTTGCCCCGAGCGACCGTACGCATCGCGTTCGGGTTGGTGTGCCATCCCGTGCCGGGAGCCACCCCGAACAGCCCGTACTCCGGGTTCGTCGCGTACAGCCGGCCGTCCTCGCCGAACCGCATCCAGGCGATGTCGTCGCCGAGCGTCTCGACCTTCCAGCCGGGGATCGTGGGCTCCAGCATCGCCAGGTTGGTCTTGCCGCAGGCGGACGGGAACGCCGCCGCGACGTAGTGGACGGCACCCTGCGGCGAGGTCAGCTTGAGGATCAGCATGTGCTCGGCAAGCCAGCCCTCGTCCCGCGCCATGGCGCTGGCGATGCGCAGCGAGTAGCACTTCTTGCCGAGCAGCGAGTTGCCGCCGTACCCGGAGCCGTACGACCAGATCGCCCGCTCCTCGGGGAAGTGGGTGATGTACTTGGTCTCGTTGCACGGCCATGCCACGTCCTGCTCGCCGGGCTCGAGCGGCGCGCCGACGGAGTGCAGGCACGGGACGAAGCCGGCCTCGTCCCCCATGGCCTCGAGGACCCGGGTACCCATCCGCGTCATGATCCGCATGGACAGCGCGACGTACGCCGAGTCGGTGACCTCGACGCCGAACTTCGGATCGGCGGCGTCCAGGGGCCCCATGCAGAACGGGACGACGTACATGGTCCGGCCGCGCATCGAGCCGCGGTACAACTCGCGCATCTCGGCCTTCATCTCGTCCGGGTCGCGCCAGTTGTTCGTGGGGCCGGCGTCGTCCGGGTCGACCGAGCAGATGAAGGTACGATCCTCGACCCGCGCGACGTCGTTCGGGTCGGTGCGAGCCCAGAACGAGTTGGGCTTCTTGTCCTCGTTGAGCCGGACGAGTGTCCCTGCTTCGACGAGCTCGTCGGTCAACGCCTTCCATTCGGCGTCTGATCCGTCGCACCAGTGGATGCGGGCGGGTTGGGTGAGCTCCGCCACCTCCCGGACCCAGGCGAGCAGTCTGGGGTGGGACGTCGGGGCCTCGTCCAGATCGGGCAACGGGGACGTGGTGGCGTCGGTGGTCATGATGTGTTACACACCCTTTCGCGGTATCGCGACTGGCCCTGCGGTCCACTCCGTTGGGGGATGCAAGGACCGTAAAGGCTCGAAGGCCCTGCTCGCACTGGTCAGCTTGTGAAGAGGGTCACAAAGTACCTGTGACCAGCAGGGTCGATCGAGAACTGGTCCGTACCGGACAGTACCAAT
>JBMCTR010000152.1:0-5293 GCA_048622955.1 Actinomycetota bacterium | reverse complement strand
CCCCCCGGCGTGGTCGGGGTGCGCGTGCGTCATGACGATCCGGGTGACCTCGGACGGCGCGCTCCCGATCGAGCGCAGCGCGGCCGCGATGCGGCGCGCCGACCGCTTGAGGCCGGCGTCGACCAGCGTGGCGCGGCCGTCGGCCTCGACGATGGCGTACGAGTTCAGCAGGTCCCACGGCGCGGTGGGAATCCGGTACAGGCCCGGGACGATCTCGAGCGCGGCCGCTCGGGACATGACAACCTCTCTAGCTATTAGTCGTAGCTTTAAAGCTATTCTACATAGCTTTGAGCGGGCCGCAACCGCCGATCCGCCGCGGGGCGCGACGCGTCAGCCCTCGTATGCGGTCGGGTCGGGGCACGCGCACACCAGGTTCCGGTCCCCGTAGGCGCCATCGATGCGCCGCACCGGAGGCCAGTACTTGTCCGCCCGGACCGCCGCGACGGGGTACACCGCCGTCTCCCTGGAGTACGAATGGGTCCACTCGTCCACCAGCGTCGCGGCGGTGTGCGGCGCGTTGCGCAGCGGGCTGTCCTCCAGCGGCCACTCCCCCGACCCGACGCGGTCGATCTCGGCGCGGATGGCGATCATCGCCTCGCAGAACCGGTCGAGCTCCTCCTTGTCCTCGCACTCGGTCGGCTCGATCATCAGCGTCCCGGCGACCGGGAACGACATGGTCGGGGCGTGGAACCCGTAGTCCATCAGCCGCTTGGCGACGTCGTCGGCGGTCACGCCGGTCTCCTTCGTCAGCGGGCGCAGGTCGACGATGCACTCGTGGGCGACCAGCCCCCGCTGGCCGGTGTACAGCACCGGGTAGTGCTCCCCGAGCCGGGCAGCGACGTAGTTCGCGGCCAGCACCGCGACCTGGGTCGCGAGCCGCAGCCCGTCCGGTCCCATCATCCGGATGTAGGCCCAGGAGATCGGCAGGATCGACGCCGAGCCGAACGGCGCCTCGGACACCGGGCCCACCCCCGTCCGCGGGCCGGCCTCGGGCAGCAGCGGATGGTTCGGCAGGTACGGCGCCAGGTGGGCGCGTACCCCGACCGGGCCCACGCCCGGGCCTCCGCCGCCGTGCGGGATGCAGAACGTCTTGTGCAGGTTGAGGTGGCTGACGTCCGCGCCGAACGTTCCCGGCCGGGCCAGACCGACCAGCGCGTTGAGGTTGGCCCCGTCGACGTACACCTGGCCGCCCGCCTCGTGCACCAGGCGGCAGATGTCCTCGATGCCGCCTTCGTAGACGCCGTGCGTCGAGGGGTAGGTCAGCATGATCGCCGCGAGCCGGTCCCGGTGCGCGTCGATCTTCGCGCGGAGGTCGTCGAGGTCGACCGTCCCGTCGTCGGCGGCGCCCACCACCGCGACGGTCATCCCGGCCATGACCGCCGACGCGGCGTTGGTCCCGTGCGCGCTGGACGGGATCAGGCAGACGTCGCGCTGGTCGTCCCCGCGGGCCCGGTGGTACGCGCGGATGGCGAGCAGCCCGGTGAGCTCGCCCTGCGAGCCCGCGTTGGGCTGCACCGACACTGCGGCGTAGCCGGTGATCGCCGCGAGCCAGCTCTCCAGCTGCCGGATGAGCTCGACGTACCCCTGAGCCTGCTCGACCGGAGCGAACGGGTGGATGTCCGCGAACTCCGGCCAGGTGACCGGCTCCATCTCGGTCGTCGCGTTGAGTTTCATGGTGCACGACCCGAGCGGGATCATGCCGCGGTCGAGCGCGTAGTCCTTGTCGGCCAGCCGGCGCAGATAGCGCAGCATCGAGGTCTCGGAGCGGTGCACGCCGAAGACCGGATGCGTCAGGAACGGGCTCGTGCGGCGCAGTTCCTCCGGGATCGCCGTGGCCGCCTCCGGCTCGACGCCCGAGGCGCCGAAGGCCTTCCAGACCAACTCGACGTGCGCCGCGGTCGTGACCTCGTCGCACGCGACGCGGACGTGGTCGCCGTCGACGAGCCCGAGGTTGACGCCGAGCGAGGCCGCGGTCGTCACCACCGACTCGGCCCTTCCGGGAGCCCTGGCCAGCACGGTGTCGAAGAACTGGTCGTGCACGACCTCGACGCCGCCGGCGCGGAGCCCGGCCCCGAGCGTGACCGCGTGCCGGTGCACCCGCTCGGCGATCTCGCGCAGCCCGTCCGGGCCGTGCCAGACCGCGTACATCGACGCGACCACGGCCAGCAGGACCTGCGCCGTGCAGATGTTGGACGTGGCCTTCTCCCGCCGGATGTGCTGCTCCCGGGTCTGCAGCGCCAGCCGGTACGCCAGCGCCCCCTCGGCGTCGACGGAGACTCCGACCAGCCGTCCCGGCAGACCCCGTTCCAGGCCGGACCGGACGGCGATGTAGCCGGCGTGCGGCCCGCCGTAGCCCAGCGGCACCCCGAACCGCTGCGAGGACCCCACGACGATGTCGGCGCCGAGCTCACCCGGGGGCACCAGCAGCGTCAGCGCCAGCAGGTCGGCGGCCACCGACACCAGGGCGCCGCGATCGTGCGCGGCCTCGATGGTCGGCCGCAGGTCGCGTACCCGGCCGGACGCTCCCGGATACTGCAGCACGACACCGAACAGGTCGCCCGCGGGCAATCCGTCGTCGAGGTCGCGGACGTCCACCTCGATGCCGAGCGGCTCGGCCCGCGTCCTGATGACGGCGATCGTCTGCGGCAGGCAGTCGGCGTCGACGACCAGCCGGGCGCTTCGCACCCGCGTGGACCGCCGCATCAGGGTCATCGCCTCCGCCGCGGCCGTCGCCTCGTCCAGCAGGCTGGCGTTCGCGGTGTGCAGGCCGGTCAGGTCCGCCACCATGGTCTGGAAGTTCAGCAGCGCCTCCAGGCGGCCCTGCGAGATCTCGGGCTGGTACGGCGTGTACGCCGTGTACCACGCCGGGCTCTCCAGCACCCGGCGCACGACGACCGGCGGCGTCACGGTGTCGTAGTACCCCAGCCCGATCATCTGCACGTTCGCCGCGTTCCGGCCGGCGATCCCGCGCAGTTCCCGGAGCGTCTCCTCCTCGCTGCGGGCCGCCGGGACGTCACCGAGGTCCCGGTCGCGGATGCTCTCCGGCACGGCCGCGTCGGAGAGGTCGTCGAGCGTCGGATAGCCGACGACCCCGAGCATCTGCCGGATCTCGTCGTCGCGCGGGCCGATGTGCCGGGCGACGAACGGTGCGGACTCGCTCGTGGACGTCAGCGGGTTCGGATGGGACATGACGAGGCTCCCTCGTGTGCTCTCCTGCCCCCCTCTGTCGGACCCTGGCGCGTCCTCCAGAGTGGCCTCACCCGGCCGGTCCGGTGGCCTGAGAGGTTGGCGGGGAGTTGCACCTTCGGCGCCCTGCGCGATGCAGGGTCTCTCCCAGCCGGGGTCGGCGGCCTCGCTACGCTAGCTTAGCTCGCCCCGCTATCCACCGGCCGCGCGGGCCTTGCGGCGCTCGGCCAGCTCGTCGTCGGCGTGGGCGGCGGGGAGCTCCTCGTCGGGGCTCACTGCGGGCAGTTCGACGAGCGAGGCCTCGACCTCGCGCCATACCCGGCCCACGGCGATGCCGAACACACCCTGGCCGCCCTGGACGAGATCGATCACCTCGTCCGCCGAGGTGCACTCGTAGACGCTGGCGCCGTCGCTCATCAACGTGATGCTCGCGAGGTCCTCGATGCCGCGGTCGCGCAGGTGCTGGACCGCCTGCCGGATCTGCTGCAGCGACACGCCGGTGGTGAGCAGCCTCTTCACGATCTTCAGGACCAGCACGTCGCGGAACGAGTAGAGCCGGTGTGACCCGGACCCGTGCGCGGCGCGGACGGTGGGGCGCACCAGACCCGTGCGAGCCCAGTAGTCCAGCTGGCGGTACGTGATGCCCGCCACGGCGCACGCCGTCGGGCCCCGGTAGCCGACGTCCTCCGGAAGCGGTGTCACCGGCTCATCGAAAAGCAGCCCCTGCATGCTGGCTTCCGCCGCAGGGTCGCCGTCGGCCCCGTCCGCCGACCCGGTACCGCGTGTGCCCTCTCCGCTCACGCCGACCCCTCCGTGCCGTGAAGTAAACCAGTTGCGACGCTAGGCCCCGACAAGACCGGGGTCAACGCAACACGCGGGCGAACCCTCGACCTCGGCTTCACAGTCTACGGCCGGGCGGTCAGCTCCCGAAGTCCTCGGGAGAGACTTGTTCGAGGAACTCGCGGAACCGCTCGACCTCGTCCTCGCGCTCGACATCGCTGCCTTCCGTCATGTGGATCCCGACCTCGTCCAGCAGCGGCTCGGCGGCGAAGATGGGCGAACCGGTCCGCAGCGCCAGCGCGATGGAGTCCGACGGCCTGGAGCTCACCCGCACGCCTCCGTTGAACACCAGCTCGGCGTAGTACGTGCTCTCACGCATCTCGGTGATCAGCACCTGCTCCAGCTGGACGTCGAGGGCTTCTAGAACGTCCCTGAACAGATCATGCGTCAGCGGCCGTGGTGGCGTCATGCCCTGCTGGGCAAACGCGATCGCGGTGGCCTCCACCGCTCCGATCCAGATGGGCAGGTACCGCTCCCCTTCGCTCTCGCGAAGGAGCACGATCGGCTGCTGCGACGGCATCTCCACCCGGACACCGACCACCTCGAGCTCTCGCACGTCATCAACCCTACTCTGTGTACGCCGCCAGATACGACTGTCGGGCCGGACAACACCTGGCTCGGCACCGACCGGTGCCGTCGGAGAACGCGCCGTCGACGCAGCGGCACACCCACTGCTAGAGGCGCCGCACCCGCGCATCCACGAGGGCCGCGTGCAGGCGTGCCGTCAGCCGGGTGATGTCCCGTGCCACCTCCTCGGCCCGGCCCCGGGCACCTGCTCCGCGCTGCCGCAGCAGCGGCGCCACCACCTGTTCGACCAGGCCGGCCTCCCGCTCCGCCGCGCTCCGGATCGTTCTGAGGTGACGCGGCTGCAGACCGTACTCGGCCAGCTCACCCGCGGTGCGGGCGATCACGAGCGCGTCGCCGTCGAACACCCCTCCCCGCGCGGCGATCAGCTGGTGCGACTCGAGCTCCGCCAGCAGGTCCGCGTCGATCCCCGCCGCCTCCATCAACGAGTTGCGCGTCAGGCGGACCTCACCAGGGTCGGCTGGCACCGGAAGCGGCGCGCCGGGCCGGACGGGCACCGCGGCCTCGGGCTCCTCGTCGTCGGTGTCCAGCCCTTGGTCCAGCCGCTCCAGTTGCTCCTTGATGACGCGCAGCGGCAGGTAGTGGTCACGCTGCACGGTAAGGACGTAACGCAGCCGCGCCACATCGTCGTGCGTGAAACGGCGGTAGCCGGACGGCGCCCTGTCAGGCTGCACCAGGCCCT
>JBMCTR010000151.1:0-5312 GCA_048622955.1 Actinomycetota bacterium | reverse complement strand
CGGCCCGGTCCTGGGCGGCGCGGGACAGCGCCGCGGCCACCCGGCTCGCCGCCGCCCGCACGGCGGTCGGGGAGATCGCGGACCGGCACGGGGTGCCGGTGGAGAACCTGTTGGCGCCGGAGACGCTCCGCCGGGTCACCTGGACACCACCGGAGCCCCTGACCACGGACGCCGTCGCCGCCGCGCTGCGCAGCCACGGGGCTCGGGACTGGCAGGTCCGCCTGACCGCGGAGGCGGTGGCGCGTGCCTTCGAGGCCGACGCGCAAGCGGGCGAACAGCTGCGCTAATCCTCGACGATCTGCTTTGCGAACCGTTGCCGGGCGGCGGTCCAGGCGTACCGGTCGAACCGGCCGTCGTCGCGCAGGGCGTCCACCGCGTCGTAGCCCATCTGCATGGCGTGGTCGGTGTTGTCGTGGACGAACAGCCCCTGCCGGCCGAAGCTGACGACCCGGCGCAGCATCCGCGACCAGTCGTCGACCGCACGGAAGTCCGACTCGAACCCGAGCCGGTAGATCGGCCACACCTGACCGAGCCGCTTGGTCTCCACGTGCACCCGGTTCGCGGCCGGCAGGCCGGTGCGGGCCAGTGCCTCGTCGACCATGTCCCCGAGCGACTCGTCGTCCATGCCCCACACGTCGTCGGTCATCGCGCACGGGATCTCGGCGCACAGCACCGACCGGTCGCGGGGATCGGCGGCACTGTCGCGGAAGTTCGTCGGCTCGGAGATCCGGGCGATCGGCGTCCCGGACGCCGGGATCGAGTGAGCGTCGTACGGCGTCCAGCGGCCGCCCTCGTGGACCACGTACACCAGCAGCATCGCGCGGAACCGCAGCCGCGCCGCCGACTCCATGCTCTCCAGCGACGGCGCCGGGCGGCAGATCCGTGCGAGCACCGGCAGCGGCAGCGTGGAGAACGCGTGCCCGCCGGTCACCACGTCACCGTCCTGTGTGGTGACGATGACCTCGTCCTCGACGACCCGGATCCGGTCGACCTCGGCCTCTAGCCGAATCTGGGCGCCCGCCGCCGTCGCCGCCTCGGCCAGCGCCTCGACGATCTGCCCGAAGCCGCGGCGCGGGTAGTAGAACAGCTCGCCCCGCCCGGCTTCGGGTCGCTTGCGGGCCATCCGGGCGGCCACGCGCAACGGCGACCCCGCCGACACCCGCCGGCGTGCCTGTTCCCCGCTGATCCGCTCACCGGGCAGCCCCCAGAGCTTCACCGCGTACGGACCGTACAGCGCGTCGTAGAGGGTGGGGCCGAGGCCGGCGCGGAGCACCTCGGCGTAGCTGTCGTTGCGGGGACGCCGCACCGATGCCGTGGCCGCGTCCGCCGTGATCCGGGCCAGCATGCCCCGGGGCAGGCTTCGGGCGAGCTCGGTGGCCCGCAGGGGGAACCCCACCCAGCGGTCGGCGATCCGCAGCCGGCCGCGCCGGGGCCGCAGCTGCAGGTCGTCTCCCAGCAGCGAGTACAGGTCGGCGAGCAGGCTCGGGGAGGCCGACGGGTGCAGCCGGTGCGAGCCGTGATCCACCCGGACACCCTCGACCGTCCAGGAGCCCGCCATCCCTCCGACCCGTTCGGCACGCTCCAGCAACGTGACCTTCAGGCCGCGCTGGGCAGCACGCCACGCCGCGGCGAGGCCGGCGGGCCCGGCGCCGAGGACGACGAGATCGTGCGAACCGCTCATGGCGATCTCCAAGCTTAGTGCCCGGGATGCCCGAACACGACCGACTCCCCGGAAATCGCCGATCATGCAATTTCCGTTCGACACGCCGGACGGTGCACGTCACGAGTGACGCTGCCCGCCACGACGGCCCGGGCCGAAGCGGCGCCTACCGGAGGCGGCCCGTACTGTGCTGTCATAGTTACTGACGAGTAGCATCACAGGGAGAAGCCGAACAGACCACGGGGAGGCACCGTGCCGCGTCAACTCCGTGACGTCGTGTTCGTCGACGGCGTCCGTAGCCCCTTCGGCAAGGCCGGGCCGAACGGGATGTATCACGAGACCCGGGCCGACGACCTCGTCGTCAAGTGCATCCGCGAACTACTGCGCCGCAACAGCTCGCTGCCGCCGGAGCGGGTCGACGACGTCGCGATCGCCGCGACCACCCAGATCGGCGACCAGGGGCTGACGATCGGGCGGATGGCCGCCCTGCTGTCCGGCCTGCCCCGGTCCGTGCCGGGCTACGCGATCGACCGGATGTGCGCCGGAGCGATGACCGCCGTCACCACGACCGCCGGCGGGATCGCCTTCGGGGCCTACGACGTCGCCGTCGCCGGCGGGGTCGAGCACATGGGTCGGCACCCGATGGGCGAGGGTGTCGACCCGAACCCGCGGATCTTTGCCGAGCAACTCACTGATACCAGCGCGCTGGTGATGGGCAACACCGCCGAGAACCTGCACGACCGGTTCCCGCACCTCACCAAGGAGCGGGCGGACGCGTTCGCCGCCGCGAGCCAGGCGAAGCTCGCCAAGGCGTACGCCGACGGGAAGGTCCAGCCGGACCTGGTGCCGGTCGCGACCCGCAGCAGCGAGCAGGGCTGGGGCCTCGCGACCGCCGACGAGCCGCCCCGCCCGGGTACCACGGTGGAGGACCTCGCCGAGCTCCGGACGCCGTTCCGCCCGCACGGAAGGGTGACGGCCGGCAACGCCGCCGGTCTCAACGACGGCGCCACGGTCTGCCTGCTGGCGTCCGCCGAGGCGGCCGGAGAGCTCGGGCTGACACCCAAGATGCGGCTCGTGACGTACTCGTTCGCCGGCGTCGAGCCCGAGGTGATGGGCGTCGGGCCCGTCCCGGCGACCGAGAAGGCCCTCGCCGGGGCCGGGCTGACGATGGACGACATCGGGCTGATCGAGATCAACGAGGCGTTCGCCGTCCAGGTGCTCGTGTTCCTCGAGCACTTCGGCCTCGCCGACGACGACCCCCGGGTCAACCCGTACGGCGGCGCCATCGCGCTGGGCCACCCGCTCGCGTCCTCGGGGGTGCGCCTGATGGTGCAGCTGGCGCGCGCCTTCGAGGACCACCCGGAGGTCCGCTACGGCATCACCACCATGTGCGTCGGCATGGGCATGGGCGGGACGGTCATCTGGGAGAACCCGCACCACCCCGAGTACGGAGCCGACGACGACACCGCGGAGGTGGCTGACTGATGACCAGCACGGACGTCACCGCGCTGTACCCGGACGAGATCGTCACGAAGGCGTACGTCCGGTTCGTCGACCTGCCGCTCGGCGCCGGCAAGGCCGCGCTGATCACGCTCGACAACGGGCACGACCACACGAAGCCGAACACGCTGGGGCCGGCCAGCCTGCTCGAGCTCGACCGCGCGCTCGACACGGCGTACGGCGAGCCCGGTGTGGTCGCCGTGTGCCTCACCGGCAAGCCGTTCATCCTGGCCGCGGGCGCCGACCTCAACGGCGTCGCCCTTGTCACCGACGAGGACCAGGCTCGCGAGATCAGCCGGCTCGGCCACCGGGTGTTCGGCCGGCTCGGCGACGGCCCCGTGCCGACGTTCGCGTTCATCAACGGCCTCGCCCTCGGCGGCGGGCTCGAGGTGGCGCTGCACTGCACGTACCGCACGGTGCAGGACACGATCCGCGGCGCGGGCCTGCCGGAGACCTACCTCGGCCTGGTCCCCGCCTGGGGCGGCGCGTGGCTGCTGCCGAACCTGGTCGGGCCGGACGCCGCCGTCACCGTGATCATCGAGAACGCGCTGAACCAGAGCCGCATGCTCACCGGGCCGCAGGTCGCGGAGATGGGCATCGCGGACGCGATGTTCGAAGGCGCCGACTTCCTCGAGCAGTCGCTGCTGTGGGCCGCCCGCGTGCTGCGCGGCGACGTGACGGTCGAGCGCCCCGAGATCGACCGGTCCGAGCAGACGTGGGAGTCGGCCGTAGCGCGCGGCCGGGCGATCGCCGACAGCAGGGTTCACGGTGCGGCGCCCGCGCCGTACCGGGCGCTCGAGCTGATCTCGGCCGCCCGCACGAACTCCCGGGAGGAGGGCTTCGCCGCCGAGGACGACGTCGAGGTCGACCTCATCATGAGCGAGGAGTTCCGCTCCGGCGTGTACGCCTTCGACCTGGTGCAGCGGCGGGCCAAGCATCCGGTGGGCGCGCCGGACGCCTCGCTCGCGCGCGAGGTGACCAAGGTCGGCATCGTGGGGGCGGGGCTGATGGCCAGCCAGCTCGCGCTGCTGTTCGCCCGCAGGCTCGAGGTCCCCGTGGTGCTCAACGACCTCGACCAGGAACGGGTCGACAACGGCCTGGCGTACGTCCACGGCGAGGTCGACAAGCTGCGTGGCCGGGGGCGGATCTCGCAGGACGTTTCGAACCGGCTGAAGGGCCTGGTCACCGGCTCGACCGACAAGTCCGTGTTCGCCGACGCCAACTTCGTGATCGAGGCCGTCTTCGAAGAGATGAAGATCAAGCAGCAGGTCTTCGGCGAGCTCGAGTCCATCGTCCCCCCGGAGTGCGTGCTGGCCACCAACACGTCCACGCTCTCGGTCACCGAGATGGCCTCGCAGCTGCGGCATCCGGAGCGGGTCGCGGGCTTCCACTTCTTCAACCCGGTGGCGGTGCTGCCGCTGGTCGAGGTGATCCGCGCCGAGCGGACCGATGACGCCACGCTGGCCACCGCGCTGTCCGTCGGAAAGTCGCTGAAGAAGTCGTGCGTGCTCGTCAAGGACGCTCCGGGTTTCGTCGTCAACCGGGTCCTCGGTCGCCTGATAGGCGAGGTCTCGGCCGCGGCGGACGAGGGCACGCCGATCGAGGTGGCCGACCGTGCGCTCGGCCCGCTCGGGCTGCCGATGTCGCCGTTCGTGCTGCTGCAGCTTGTGGGGCCCGCTGTCGCGCTGCACTCGGCCGAGACGCTGCACGAGGCGTTCCCCGAGCGCTTCCGGGTGTCGGAGAACCTGCGCCGGCTGGTCGCGGCCGGCAAGCCCGGCATCTGGTCGTGGGACGAGAACGGCCGGCCTTACCTGGACGACGAGACCGCGCGGCTGCTCGAGCAGGGCGACACGGTGCTGTCCGAGGAGGAGATCCGCGAGCGGGCCCTTGCCGCCCTGGCGGAGGAGATCCGGCTGATGCTCGACGAGGGCGTGGTCGCCGAGCCGCAGGACGTGGACATGAGCCTGATCCTGGGGGCCGGCTGGCCGTTCCACCTCGGCGGGATCACGCCGTACCTGGACCGGGCCGGCGTCTCGGAGAAGGTCACCGGCTCCCGCTTCCTGCCGCTCGGGGTGGCCAGCGTCCGCCGCGACGGTTGACCCAATTGATCACGTTAACCACCCGGTTGGGTCCTTGACCAGGCCAATTGGCC
>JBMCTR010000150.1:0-5341 GCA_048622955.1 Actinomycetota bacterium | reverse complement strand
GCGCCGTTGTCGGCGAATCGGCTGCAGAAGTCGTGATCAACCAGTCAGACTGGACGTATGGTCGGGCAGCACGCCATTGGCCGTTTCGCCCGTTGGGGTGTCACCCACGGACCTGTCTGGGGCGTGCTGGCCGGCGCGTTCGCCGGCATCCCGCTCGCCCGGGTGCTCGACCTGCAGCTCAGCTACGTCGCGTTGCCGGTCGTCGGAGCCGTGGCCGGCCTGCTGGCCGGTCCGCCGCTCGCGGTGCTCGTGGCGCTGACCTGCCTCGCCGCGGACCGCGCTCCGAGTTGGCTCCTCGACGCTCCAGACTACGTGGCGGTCCTCACCGTGATCGTCGTGATCAGTGTCCTCGCCTGGCCGACGCTGCAGTCGGCGGACGTCGGCCCCGTGGTGGCCGTGCTGGGCGTGGCGCTGATCGCCGCTCCCGTCTCGGTGGACGCCGCACGCACCGCCCCGCGGCTGCTGCGCCCCAACAAGACCGCGGACGGCTAGCGGGCCGCCGGCTAGGCGTCGTAGTCGAGACGCACGGACGGCGTTGTCGGATGGGACTGGCACGTCAGCCGGTACCCGGCGGCCACCTCGTCCTCCTCGAGGGCGTAGTTGCGATCCATCGCGACCTCGCCGTCGAGCAGCTTCGCCCGGCAGGTGCCGCACACCCCGCCCTGGCAGGCGAACGGCGCGTCGTCGCGCACGCGCAGCACCGCTTCGAGCACCGTCTCGTCCGGGTCCGCCACCGCGACCGTGGTCTTGCGGCCGTCCAGCACCACGGTCACCTCGCTGCGCTCCGCCACGTCCGCGCCGGCGGCGGGCGCTTCCTCCCGGGTGGGCAGGTCGCCGACGTGGAACAGCTCGGAGTGCACCCGCGCCCGCTCGACACCCCGCGCGCCGAGCGTCTCCCGCAGCTCGGTCACCATCGCGTACGGCCCGCACAGGAACCAGTCGTCCACGGTGTCCGGCGGCAGCAGCGTGTCGAGGAACCGGCCCAGCCGCTCCCCGTCGATCCGTCCCGACTTCAGGTCCGTTTCCTGGCTCTCCCGGGACAGCACGTGCACCAGGTTGAACCGGTCCGGGTAACGGTCCTTCAGGTCGGCCAGCTCGTCGAGGAACATCACCGATCGGCTGGTGCGGTTGCCGTACAGCAGCGTGACGCGGCTCGCCGGCTCCGTCTCGAGCGCCGCCGCGACGATCGACAGCACCGGCGTGATGCCGCTGCCCGCGGCGATCGCCGCGTAGTGCTTCGCGCTTCCCGGGTCGAGCTGCGGGGTGAACCGCCCGGCGGGAGTCATGACGTCCAGCTCGTCACCCGGCTTCATCCCGTCGAGCGCGTATGCGGAGAACACGCCGCCGGGGATCCGCTTCACCCCGATCCGCAGCCGGCCCTCGCTGGGCGCCGCGCAGATCGAGTAGCTGCGGCGGGTGTCGTCGCCGCCGTCCGGCAGCGCGACGTTGACGTGCTGGCCGGGCAGGAACTCGTACTCGGAGCGCAGCTCGGGCGGCACCTCGAAGGTCACCGCCACCGCGTCGTCGGTCAGCCGGTCGACCGCGGCGACGCGCAGCCGGTGGAACACGGAGTGCCGCCGACGGGCGGTCTCGTCGCTCATCTGCCCGCTACCGCGCCTTCCTACAAGGGCTTGACGTGGTCGAACGGCTCCAGGCACGACCGGCAGGTCCACAGCGACTTGCACGCGGTCGAGCCGAACCGGCTGACCTCCCGGGTGTCCGGCGACCCGCAGTGCGGGCAACGGACCGTCAGCGGCAGCGCGACCGCACCGCCGGCGCTCGGTCCGGGCGGCGCGATGCCCGCCGCGTGCAGCTTTTCGCGCCCTTCCGGGGTGATCCAGTCCGTGGTCCAGGCCGGGGACAGCACGAGCCGGACCTCCGCGTCGTCCCAGCCGTGCGACCGCAGCCGGTCCAGGACGTCGGCCCGGATGGCGTCCATCGCGGGGCATCCTGAATACGTCGGCGTGATCTCCACGACCACGTGCCCGTCGTCCTCCACCGTCACGTCGCGCAGCACGCCGAGCTCGCCAATGGTGATCATCGGAAGCTCGGGATCGGGAACCGCCGCCGCGACGTCCCGGACGGCGGTCGCGGTCGCTGCCGTCGGCGTCACCATGACGCCCCCGGGTGCGACCGGTGCAGGTGCTGCATCTCGGCGAGCACGTGGCCCATCGCCTCGGTGTGGATGCCGCGCCGCCCGCCCGCCGCGCGGTGCTCCGAGTCCGGGACGGACAGCGTCGCCTCGGCGAGCACCGCTTCCACGTAGCCGGCCCACGGCTCGCGCAGCGACGACGGGTCCACCGCGACGCCGGCCGCGCTCAGCGCGTCGGTGACGGAGTCGGCGGCGAACATCTCGTCGACGTACGGCCAGATCTCCTCCAGGCCGGCCTGCATCCGCCGGTGGCTCTCCTCGGTGCCGTCGCCGAGCCGGACGACCCACCGGGTCGCATGGTCCCGGTGGTAGTCCACCTCCTTGGCCGCCTTGTACGCCACGGCCGCCAGCGTCACGTCGGCACTGCCGGCAAGGCGGGTGTACAACTCGTACTGGTACGCCGAGAAGGCCAGCTGGCGGGCCATCGTCACCGCGAAGTCGCCGTTCGGGCGCTCGACGAGCTGCAGGTTCACGAACTCGCGCTCGTCGCGCCGGAACGCCAGCGCATCCTCGTCGCGCCCACGGCCCTCGAGCTCGCCCGCGTGCGTCAGCAGCGCCCGCGCCTGCCCCAGCACGTCGAGGGCGATGTTGGCCAGCGCCATGTCCTCCTCGAGCTCAGGCGCGGACGCGATCCACTCCCCCAGCCGGTGGGACAGGATCAGCGCGTCGTCGCCGAGCCGCAGCGCGTACTCCACCTCCGGGGCCAGCTCGCGGGGCGGCCGGGCCGCGCCGTCCCAGGTACCGAGGCCGCTCACAGCTGCTGCACCTCGTCCGGGATGTCGTAGAACGTCGGATGGCGGTACGCCTTGTCGCCGGCGGGGTCGAAGAACGGGTCCTTCTCGTCGGGGCTGCTCGCGGTGATGGCCGCCGACGGCACCACCCAGATCGACACCCCCTCGTTGCGTCTGGTGTAGATGTCACGCGCGTTGCGCAGCGCCAACTCGGCGTCCGGCGCATGGAGGCTGCCGACGTGGATGTGGGACATGCCCCGGCGGGCCCGGACGAACACCTCCCACAGCGGCCACTCCCGACGGCTCACGCCGCGGCCTCCGCATGGGCGCCGTGCCCGGCGGCACGCTTGGCGGCGTACGCGTCGGCGGCCTCGCGCACCCACGCGCCGTCGGTGTGCGCCGCTACCCGGTGCGCCATCCGCTGCCGGTTGCAGGGCCCGTCGCCGGCCACGACCCGGAACAGCTCGTCGTAGTCCGGCGCGGTGTAGTCGTAGTGTCCGCGCTCGGCGTTCCAGCGCAGGTCGGGGTCGGGGATGCGGACGCCGAGCACCTCGGCCTGCGGCACCGTCATGTCGACGAACTTCTGCCGCAACTCGTCGTTGGTGAACCGCTTGATGCCCCAGCGCATCGACTGCTCGGTGTGGGTGGACGCGTCGTCCGGCGGGCCGAACATGGCCAGGCTCGGGTACCACCAGCGGTCGACGGCGTCCTGGGCCATCTGCTGCTGGGCCGGCGTGCCGCGCATCAGGGTGAGCAGCAGTTCGTAGCCCTGGCGCTGGTGGAACGACTCCTCCTTGCAGATCCGCACCATGGCGCGGGCGTACGGGCCGTACGAGCAGCGGCACAGCGGAACCTGGTTCGTGATCGCCGCACCGTCGACCAGCCAGCCGATGGTGCCGATGTCGGCCCAGGTCAGCGTGGGGTAGTTGAAGATCGACGAGTACTTCTGCTTGCCCGCGTGCAGCAACTCGAGCAGTTCGTCGCGGGACACGCCGAGCGTCTCGGCGGCCGAGTACAGGTACAGCCCGTGGCCGGCCTCGTCCTGGACCTTGGCTATCAGGATCGCCTTGCGCTTCAGGCTGGGCGCGCGCGTGATCCAGTTGCCCTCCGGCTGCATGCCGATGATCTCGGAGTGGGCGTGCTGGGCGATCTGCCGGATGAGCGTGCGCCGGTACTTCTCCGGCATCCAGTCGCGCGGCTCGATGCGGCTGTCGGCGTCGATCAGCCCCTGGAAGTCGGTCTCGCGCTGGTCCGTACCGTCCATACTCCGAGCCTAGGCAGGCATGTAACAGATGTCCAGCAGGTATGGACGGGCTGTGTAACAAGACAGGCTCGCGAACCGGTCTCCGGGACTCCGGCACTCGCCCGCGGCGCGGCTCTGGGAGGATCGGTGCCGGTGGACAAACCGCAGGCCGATCGCAGCGTCCGCGTCGCCTGGGCCGACGACGCCGCGGCCATCGGCGCGGTGCAGGCCCGGGCATGGCGGGAGTCGTACGCTCCGGTGCTGCCGGCCTCGCTGCTCGAGCAGATCGACGAGGCCGCCTTCGCGGAGACCTGGAGCGCCGCGATCGCCCGCCCGCCCACCGCGCAGCACCGCGTGCTGGTGGCGCTCGAGCGGAACACCGTCGTCGGGTTCGCCGCGACGGCGCCGTCCGAGGATCCCGACGCGCAGCCCACCGACGGGGAGATCGTCGCGTTGCACGTGGACCCCGAGTGGCTCGGCGCGGGCCACGGCTCCCGGCTGCTCGCGGCGGCAATCGACACCCTGCGGGCCGACGGGTTCACGCGCGCGCGGATCTGGCAGGTCGTCGGCGACGACGCGCTGCGCGCCTTCCTCGAGCCCGCCGGATGGGCGCCCGACGGGGCACACCGCTCGCTGGACCTCACCGGCGACGGGACGGTGACGCTGCGCCAGGTCAGGCTGCATACTGAGGTGTCGTGACGTTCACCGGATTCCCCGCGGAGGCCCTCGACTTCTACGAGGGGCTCGAGGCCGACAACACCAAGACCTACTGGACGCGGCACAAGGCGACCTACGAGTCGTCCGTCCGCGCTCCGATGGCCGCCCTGTGCGAGGAGCTGTCGGAGGAGTTCGGCGAGCCGTACCTGTTCCGGCCGTACCGGGATCTGCGGTTCGCCCGGGACAAGAGCCCGTACAAGGAGCACCAGGGCGCCACCGTCGGCCATGGCTACGTGCACATCTCGGCGGCCGGGCTGTTCGCGGCCGTGGGGTACTACCAGATGGCTCCCGACCAGCTCGGGCGGTACCGCACCGCGGTCGACGAGGAGGCGACGGGTGCGGTGCTCGAGCGCCTGGTGGCGAAGCTGCGCGCGGCGGGCTACACCGTCGGCGGCGACCGGCTCAAGACCCGGCCCCGCGGCTACGACGCCGACCACCCGCGCATCGACCTCCTGCGCCACCGGACGGTCGTGGCCTGGGTCGACTTCGGCGCCCCGG
>JBMCTR010000149.1:0-5358 GCA_048622955.1 Actinomycetota bacterium | reverse complement strand
CGGGTCTGCAGCCAGCGCAGCAGCCACGCGATCGCGGCGTACGCGGCGACGAACGACACGACCGTCGCCAGCACCGTGGGCCCGGTGGCGTACGTCGCCTCCTCCCCCATGGCCGAGCTCCATTCGAGGGTGGCGGCGCCGATGACCGCGGGGATGGCCAGCAGCAGTGCGAACCGCGCCGCCGTCTCGCGCTGGTAGCCGAGGAACAGCGCCATGCTGATCGTCGCTCCGGCGCGGGACACGCCGGGGACGAGGGCCGCCACCTGGGCGATGCCGATGACCAGCGCATCTTTGACGGTGAGCGATCCGATCTCTCGGCTGCGGCGCCCGATCCGGTCCGCCAGCCAGAGCACGACGCCGAGCACGACGAACGTGGTGCCGACGATCCACAGCGAGCGGAACTCGTCCTCGGCGAGGTCCCGGAGCAGCAGGCCGCCGACCACGATCGGGAGGGTACCGATGATCACGTACCAGCCGAGTCGCGCGTCGGCGGGATCCCACGTCCTGCTGCGGTGCCGCCCGGACGGAGAACCCTGACCGACCGGGACGAGTTGCTCGCTGCGCAGTGCCTCGCGATGGCGCAGCGAGCGGGCCCAGGCGTCGGCGATCCGTCCGATGTCGGCAGCGAAGTACAGCAGGATGGCGGCGATGCTGCCCAGGTGGGTGACTGCCGTGAACGGGGCGCCGGGATCCGGCCAGCCGAACAGTTCGGGCACGATCCGCAGGTGGGCGCTCGAAGAGATGGGGAGGAACTCGGTCAGGCCCTGCAGCACCCCGAGGACGGCGGCCTGGAACCATTCCATGATCGGGTCAGACCCCTTCCGAGCGGATCAGCCGACGCCGGCGGCTTCGGCGGCCGACCGGACGTCCCGGAGCGTCTGGGCGCGCTGCTCGGCCGTGCCGCCGAGCGGCGCCACGGACAGCGTTGTGACGCCCGCCTCAGCGTATGCCACGAGCCGGTCGCGGATCCGTTCGACGGGACCGATCAGGGCGGTCCTGTCGATGAGGTCCAGCGGGACGGCGGCGGCGGCCTCCCGGTGCTTGCGGTCGAGGTACAGGTCCTGGATGCGCGCCGCCGCCTCGCCGTACCCCATCCGGACCGCCAGCCGGTTGTAGAAGTTCTGGCTGCGGCTGCCCATCCCGCCGAGGTACAGCGCGGTGTACGCACGCACCGGCGCGGCGCACGCTTCGAGATCGTCGCCGATGACCACCGGGACAGTCGGGACCACGTCGAAGCCGTCGAGGCCGGGGTGCCCCGCCCGCTCGCGGCCGGCGCGGATGCGCTCCAGCGAGTCGGAGGCGTGCTCGGGGGCGAAGAAGATGGCCAGCCAGCCGTCCGCGATCTCGCCGGTGAGCTCCAGGTTCCGCGGCCCGATGGCGGCCAGGTAGACGGGGACGTGCTCCCTGACGGGCCGCACCGTCAGCCGCAGCGCCTTGCCGGGGCCGTCGGGCAGCGGCAGCGTGAAGTGCTCGCCCTGGTAGCTCACCCGGTCGCGGGCGAGCGCGGTGCGCACGATCTCCACGTACTCCCGGGTGCGCTCCAGCGGCCGGCCGAACCGTACCCCGTGCCATCCTTCGGACACCTGCGGGCCGGACACCCCGAGCCCCAGGCGGAACCGGCCGCCGGAGAGGCCGTCGAGGGTGGCGGCGGTCATCGCGGTGCACGCCGGGGTGCGGGCGGGGATCTGCATCACGTCGCTGCCGACGTCGATGCTGCTCGTCTGGGCGGCGACCCAGGACAGCACCGTGGGCGAGTCCGAGCCGTAGGCTTCCGCCGCCCAGACGACGGCGTAGTCGAGCCGGTCCGCCTCCCGGGCGAGCGCCACGTTTGCCGCGTTGTCGGCGCCGGAGTCCCAGTAGCCGAGGTTGAGTCCCAATCGCACCCGGGCGACTCTAGTCGAGCGGCGCATCCGGACCGTCCCCACCCGGCGGCCCGGCGTGCCAATCCACAACGTCGCACGCTGTGGATTGGCACCGGCGCTGCCGGCGATTCCGGGTAGTCTCCGGGCGTGGAGCAGCGACGGCTTGGCCGCAGCGGGCTGCGGGTGTCACGGTTCGCGCTCGGGACCATGACGTGGGGCCGCGACACCGACGAGCACGAGGCGCGCGACCAGCTTGAGGCGTTCGTGGAGGCGGGCGGCACCCTCGTCGACACGGCGGCCTCGTACGGGGACGGCTCCAGCGAGCGGGTGCTCGGCGCGCTGATCGAGACCGTGATGCCGCGGTCGGACCTGGTCGTGGCGACGAAGGCCGGCGTGTCCGGCGGGATGGCCGAGTGGGCCGTGGACGTCTCGCGCAAGGCGCTGCTCGACCAGCTCGACAGGTCGCTGGAGCGGCTCGGCACGGACCATGTCGACCTGTGGCAGGTGGAGACATGGAGCGCCGACGTCCCGCTGGACGAGATCCTCTCGGCGCTCGACTTCGCGGCGTCGACCGGCCGGACCCGGTACGTCGGCGTGTCGAACTTCGGCGGGTGGCAGACCGGGTGGTCGGCCGCCCACCAGGCCTGCGGCGTCGGCCGGAGCCCGCTGGTGTCCACGCAGGTCGAGTACTCGCTGGTGCAGCGCGCCCCGGAGCTCGAGATCCTGCCGGCGGCGGACCACCTCGGTCTCGGAGTGCTGGCCTGGTCCCCGCTCGGGCGGGGCGTGCTGACCGGCAAGTACCGGACGGGAACCCCCGCGGACTCGCGCGCCGCCTCTCCCCATTTCGGCGATTTCGTGGAGGTTTATCTCGATCAGCGGTCGCGGCAGGTCGTGGAGGCGGTGTGCACGGCCGCGGAGGGGCTGGGCATCCAGCCGGTGGAGGTGGCGCTGGCCTGGGTGCGCGACCGTCCGGGGGTCACCGCGCCCGTCCTGGGAGCGCGCACCGCCCCGCAGCTGCGCGGTGCGCTGCAGGCTGAGGAGCTCACCCTGCCCAGCGAGATCGTCTCCGCCCTCGACGAGGTGTCCGGCTGAGCCGCCTCCCGTCAGCCGTCAGGAGGGCGCTCGTCGACCCGGTAGATCAGCCGTTGCTCATCCACGAGGCCGAACGGGTTGCCGGACTCGCCGGAGGCGCGCTCGCCCGCCGACTCCTGCACCCAGACGGTTCCTCCCTGCGGAGCCAACCCGGCGTCCGCCGCACGCTGCTCCAAGCCGTCGACGCCGTAGGCGTGCAGCATCTGGTAGAGCGCCCGACCCGGGTGACTCACATCCGCGTGCGCCGCTTCGGGCGGGTCGGCGGGATACAGGTCGCCGTAGGCCTGCCGGCCCGCCGCGAGCAAGCGTGTGGGGTCGGCCAGGCTGTAGTCGCGACGTACCAACATCGCGACCGCACCCGGCGGTGGCTGCGGGCTCTCGTACTCGACATCCCGGTCGGGCTCCTCGGGGAACTCCCACGGCGTCACCTCGCCGGTGAGCTCGAACAGCAGATCGTCGTAGCGGTTCGCGCTCTCCCGGAGCCTGGCGTACGCGTCCTGCACCGCGCGGTCGCCCGCCCCGGTCCGGCGCAGCACGGCCTCGAGGTGGACCTCCAGCGCACCGGTCAGTTCGTGCAGGGCAGCCCGCAACCGCGCGTGTTCCTGCGGCGACGTAGTCACGGGCATGACCGTACCGTCACGGGCGTGGCACCATGTGGCGATGGCCGAGGCGACCCTGCGGCGCTCACGAGCATCCGAGTTCGAGTTCCAGCACGTGGTGCTGCCGCGCGGCACGCCGCGCAGCACGGCCCGCCGGCTGCTCACCGAGCAGGCCGAGTACGGCCACTGGGAGCTCGCCAGGGTGATCCGCTTCCCGGACGGCACCCGGAAGGTGACCCTGCGCCGCAGGATCCTGCGGATTGTGCGGCCCGGTTGATGGTCGCGGCCCGCACAATTCTCCCGGAGGGGGCGGAATGACCGGCAAGCCTGTTGCCCTCCGGCGGCAAGCACGGAACCATCGATACTGAGGCCGATATGTCGTTCGCGGATCGAACGGATGCGGGCCGCCAGTTGGCGCGGCGGCTCGAGCACCTGCGTGGCACCGACGTCGCGGTACTGGGGCTGCCCCGCGGCGGCGTTCCGGTTGCGTTCGAGGTGGCGATGGCGCTCGACGCGCCGCTGGACGTGCTCAACGTCCGCAAGCTCGGTGTGCCGCAGCAGCCCGAGCTGGCCATGGGGGCGATCGGTGAGGGCGGCGTTCGCGTCCTCAACGAGGATGTGCTGCGCATCGTGCACGTCGAGCCGGACGACCTGGCCGCCATCGAGGAGGACCAGCGCCGCGAGCTCGAGGTACGCAGCCGCCGGTTCCGCGGCGACCGGCCCCAGGTGTCGCTGTCCGGCAAGACCGCCGTCGTGGTCGACGACGGGATCGCCACCGGCGCGACCGCCCGGGCCGCCTGCCAGATCGCTCGCGCACATGGCGCCGAGCGCGTCGTGCTCGCCGTGCCCGTCGCGCCCCCGGACACGGTCGCGTCGCTGTCGGAGGTGGCGGACGAGGTGGTCTGCGTGCAGCAGCCGCGGTGGCTGTCGTCCATCGGCCAGTGGTACGACGACTTCCGCCAGACGCCCGACGAGGAGGTCGTCGCGCTGCTCGCCGAGGCAGCCGCGCGGCAGCAGGCCGACCCCGAGGTGGTCGTGGACGCGGGCGGCGGTGTCGAGCTACCCGGCGAGCTCAGCGTGCCGGACGGCGCCGTCGGGCTGGTGGTCTTCGCGCACGGTAGCGGCAGCGGCCGGCTGAGCCCGCGCAACCAGCAGGTGGCCGCCACCCTGCAGGCGGCAGGCCTCGGCACGCTGTTGTTCGACCTGCTGACCCCCGTCGAGGCCGAGGACCGCGCCAACGTCTTCGACATCGAGCTGCTCGGCTCCCGCATGGTCGCGGCGATCAACTGGGTGCGCGCACGGGACGACACCGGTCGCCTGCCCGTCGGGCTGTTCGGTGCGAGCACGGGCGCGGCCGCCGCGCTGTGGGCGGCGACCGAGCCGGGCGTGGCGGTGAGCGCGATCGTGTCCCGCGGCGGACGTCCCGACCTGGCCCGGCCCCGGCTCGCCACGGTCGCGGCTCCGACGCTGCTGATCGTCGGAGGCCACGATGAGGTCGTGCTGCGGCTGAACGAGGAGGCGCAGCAGGAGATGCGCTGTGAGAGCCGGCTCAGCGTGGTGCCTGGTGCGACGCACCTGTTCGAGGAGCCGGGAGCGCTGGAAGAGGTGGCCAAGCTGGCCCGGGACTGGTTCAGCCACCACCTGGCAGCCGGCTGACGGCGCGCGGCGCGACGCGACGCCTGATCGACATGGCTGCTGGCCGTTCGAGTTTGGTACAGTTTCCTGCGCTGCGGGCTCAGCGGGCCCGTCGGCTTGTCCGGGTGGCGGAATAGGCAGACGCGCTAGCTTGAGGTGCTAGTCCCCGT
>JBMCTR010000148.1:0-5368 GCA_048622955.1 Actinomycetota bacterium | reverse complement strand
CCGATGACGTTGCCCATCCCGCCGAGCACCACGACGACGAACGCGATGATGTTGAACGTGTCCCCGGTCGTCGGCTCGAGGGACAGGAACGGCAGCACGAGCGTCGCGGCGGCGCCGACGCATGCGGTGCCGAGAGCGAAGGCGAGCATGTAGATCTGCGGCACGTTGATGCCGACCAGGTCCGCGCCGCGGGGGTTCTCCGCGACCGCCCGGATCGCGGTGCCCAGCTTGGTGCGCCGCAGGAGCACGTACAGCAGGCCGGCGAGGATGAGCGCGCCCACGAAGGCGATCGTGCGCGGCAGCGTCGCGACCGCGCCGAACGCCTGGAACGGCCAGGAGATCTCGAGCCCGCCGAGCGACAGGCTGCCGGTGTCGTAGGTGAGCCGGATCGCCCGGGGCGTGGGGCTGAAGACGACGAGGAGCAGGTTCTCGATGAAGATCGACAGCCCCAGCGTGAGCAGCAGCTTCTTCTCCAGCGACTCGTGCATGATCCGGTTGAGCAGCAGCCACTGGACTGCCGCCCCGATCAGGAGCAGCAGGCCGACCGTGACAAAGATCGTGGCGTAGGGGTCGATCCCCAGGTTCGCGACGAGCATGAACGCCGTGTACATGCCGAACGCCATCAGCGCCCCGTGCGCGAAGTTGATGATGTGCAGCACCCCGAAGATCAGGGTGAGGCCCATCGAGACGAGGCTGTAGATGCCCCCGATCAGCAGGCCGGTGACGAGCGCCTGGATCAGCACCGATCGATCGGGCCCGATCAGCTCCGCGATCCGGTCTCCGTTGAGCAGCACGACGGCTGCTGCAACGGAGACCGTCACGGCCCAGCGGACCACGTCCTGGCGGCGGGTCGCCGCCGTACGCACGCCCTTCGAGCTCGTTGCCACGGAGCCGGTGCCTCCCTGGATCGCCTACTCCGCCCAGGGCGTCTGCGGGAAGACCGGATCCGCCTCGCGGAACTCGTCCGGGTGGACCTGAACCACGCTGCCGTCCTGGACCTGCATCACGATCGGCACGGCGTTCACGTTCTCCCCGGTCTCGTCGAACTCGATCGGCCCAGGGTAGGCCAGCAGCGGGTCCAGCGAGCTGTCGCTGAGCGCGTCGCGCAGGTCCGTGGTGTCCGTCGACGCCGCGCGCTCGAGGGCGTCCGCGATCAGCAGCGTGGCCTGGTAGCTGAGCACCGCCGCCGTCCGCATGTCGTTGCCGGTCCGCTCCTGGTACCGGGAACGGATCTCCTGGACCTCCTCGTCGGTCGCGTCGAACCGGTAGTTCGAGTCGAAGTAGTACTCCGAGCCGTCCGGCACATCCTCGGGGAACTGCGCGATGTCGAAGGCCCCGTGGGCGATGCCGAAGACCGAGCCCACGTCCGGCCCCACCGCCATGGCCTCGCGGGCCATCAGGACGCCGTCCGGGTAGTAGCCGGTGGCGGCGAGGACGTCCGCGTCCGCGGCACCGACCTGGCTGAGCTCGGTGGTGAGGTCGCTCACCTCGAACGCGTTGTAGGTGATCTCCTCGACGACCTCCATGCCCAGGGTCTCGGCCTCCGCGGCGAACGCGTCGTGCACGCTCGTGCCGAACGCGGTCTCCTCGTGCATGTACGCCACACGCTCGACCGTCTCACCGGCGCCCTCGGCGATCGCCGCCAGGTTCTGGGCGCCGAGTTGGCCCATGGCGGTGGCGTTGGGCTGGATCCGGAACGTGTAGCGGCTGTCCTCGGTGATGATCGCGTCGTCCACGGCGACGTCGATCACGAACGGCACCTGCGATCGCTCGGCCAGCGTGGCGACGTTCACGGCGACCGCCGACTGGAAGGCGCCGATGATGGCGACGACGCCCTCGTCGATCATGCGCTGGGTCTCGGTCTGGCCGACCTCCGGGTCGCCCTGGCTGTCCGCGGAGACCAACTCCAGTTGCGCGCCGTCCAGCGACTCGATCCCGCCGGCCTCGTTGATGTCCTCGATGGCCATCTCGACCGCCGCGTCCATCGACGTCCCGTCGTCCGCGAGCGCGCCGCTCAGCGGGTGCAGCGATCCGATGGGAATGGTCTCGGCGGCCGCATCGGCGTCATCCGCCGGCTCGTCCGCCGCTTCTTCCTCCGTCTCCTCCGCGCCGGTGTCATCCGCGCCCTCGTCGACGACTTCGCCGCCGCCGCATGCCGCTGTGACCAACGGAAGCGCCGCCACGGCGGCGAGGACCCTCAGCTTCCTCATACGTGCCTCCTCTGCCATGCGCGCTACCTCGTCTCGCGAGGCGGGCGCGCTCGGGAGCCCGGAGCCCGAACTCCGCAGCGTGTACCGTTCAGCGGAACCAGTCTCCTTGACGGGCCTCAGAATCCCGTACCCGGGGTCCCGAGTCAATACCTGTACTGCAACAGTTAACAGCGATAACATGGGCGACGCCGCAGCCCCTGCGGGGAGCGCCAAACGTACCGCTGAGAGGAACGCACAGCCGATCGTGGACCGGACGACAGAGAGCGCGACACCTGCGGGCACCGCGTCGGCTACCCGTGTCGCCGAGGTCCTGCTGCTGTTCCTGCACGAACCGGACGGCGTGAGCATCAGCGAGGCCAGCCGGCGGCTCGGGCTCAGCAAGGCGGTTGTCCACCGCATCCTGCAGTCGCTCGAGGCGCGGTCGTTCGTCCGGGTGGACGATGGCAGCCGACGGTACGTGCTCGGCCCGGCGGTCAGCGCACTCGGGGCCCAGGCCCTGCGCCAACTGGACCTGCGGTCGGTGGCGATGCCGGTGCTGCGGCGGCTGCAGCGGGAGTCGGGGGAGACGACGACCGTGTCCGCCCTGGTCGGGACGCACCGGGTGTACCTGGACCAGGTGGTGAGCCTGGCCGAGGTCAAGATGACCGTCGAGATCGGGCGGGCCTGGCCGCTGCACGCGGGCTCGTCGAGCCGGGCGATCCTCGCGTTCGCCGCCCCCGAACTGCGCGACCAGGTGCTGTCGGGGGAGTTGCCCGGCCTGACCCCGTTCACCGTCACGGACCGCGCGACCCTGGAAGCCGACTTGGAGCGGGTGCGCCACCGGGGCGCGGCCGTCTCCCGGGGTGAGCGCCAGCCTGGCGCGGGCAGTGTGGCCGCGCCCGTGTTCGGCCCGGAGAACACCGTCGTGGGGTCGATCAGCATCTGCGGCCCGGTCAGCCGGTTCGACGGCGCAGTCACCGCGCGGCTCGTGGACCTCGTCCGCTCCGGTGCCGAGGAGATCAGCCGCGCGCTCGGCAGCGCGCCCCGCAGGCATCCGGCGGCCATGGAAGGACAGGCATGAGACCGCCCCACCGCAGCTGGCTCTACCTCCCTGCCACCCGCCCGGACCGGTTCGACAAGGCCCTCGCGAGCGGCGCGGACGCGGTCGTGCTCGACCTGGAGGACGCCGTCCCCCAGGACCGCAAGGAGGCCGCCCGGCAGGAGGCCGCGGCGCTGGTGTCGGCGGACGCGCCGGTGCCGGTCTACGTCCGGATCAACGGCCCGCGGACACAGTGGGCGCGGGACGACGTCGCCGCCGTCGCGACCGGATCCGTCGCCGGCATCCGCGTACCCAAGGTCGAGGATCCCGGGGAGGTGCGCACCGTCGCCGGGTGGCTCGACGACGTCGCAGCGCCGGTCGGGATTCACTGCCTGATCGAGTCCGCTCTCGGCGTGGAGCGGGCGTTCGAGATCGCCGCCGCCGACCCGCTGGTGGCGGGGCTGGACATCGGCGAGGCGGACCTCGCCGCGGACCTGGGGACCGCCGACGAGGAGGGCCTGCTGTACGCGCGGTCGCGCTGCGTGGTGGCGACGCGGGCCGCCGGCCTGCCGCCGCCCGTCCAGGCGGTGTTCACGTACGTGCGGGACCTCGCCGGCCTGCGCGCCTCGTGCGAGCGCGGGCGGCGGCTCGGCTTCTTCGGCCGGTCGGCGATCCATCCGAACCAGGTCGCCGTCATCAACGAGGTCTACACGCCGAGCCCGGCGGAGGTGGCCGACGCGCGCGCCGTGCTCGAGTCGGCCGAGCACCGCGAGGGCGAGGGGTACCTGTTGCCCGACGGCCGGTTCGTCGACGCCCCCGTGATCGAGCGCGCGCGGCGGACGCTGCAGCTCGGCGAGGCCTACGGGCCGCCGGTGCCCAGCCCGGGGACGAACGACGAGGGGAGACCGTCATGAGCCGGATACTCGACGCAGTGGCCGCCGGCCTTGAGGTGTACGACCTCGGCAGGCCGCTCAAGACGGGGATGCCGAGCTCGCCGAACCACCCCGGGTTCCGGATGGCGCTGCAGCGCCGACACGGCGACATGGTGCGCGCCGACGGCAGCTCGGCGGCGAACGAGGTCATCATCACCGGCGGGCACGTCGGCACCCACATGGACGCGCTCGCCCACGTCTCGTACGAGGGGTTCCTGCACGGCGGCGTCGCCGTCGACGAGGCGATGGACGCCGGACGCTTCGCCGTCCACGGGGCGGACACGCTGCCCGCGACACTGACGCGCGGCGTGCTGCTCGACGTGGCCGCGGCCCGGGGCACCGACGTCCTGCCCGCCGGCTACGGGATCACCCGCGAGGACCTCGAGCTCGCCGCCAAGCAGGCGGGCGTGGAGGTCCGGGCCGGTGACGTGGTGCTCGTCCGGTCCGGTTGGGGCCGGCGGTGGGACGACGCGGCGGCGTACGTCGGTCTGGGCACCGGCGTCCCGGGGCCGACCGAGGACGCCGCACGCTGGCTGGCCGACCAGGGGGTGCGCGCGACCGGCTCGGACACCATCGCCTACGAGCAGATCACCGCCGAGGCGGGGCACGGGTTGCTCCCCGTGCACCGGCTGCTGCTCGTCGAGCGCGGGGTCCCGATCCTGGAGATCCTGGACCTCGAAGGGGTGGGCGCCGCCGGGGTCCACGAGTTCTGCCTGGTGCTGGCCCCGCTCAACGTGGTGGGCGGCACGGGCGCGCCGATCCGGCCGCTCGCCGTCATCGACGCGGGGTGAGCCTTGTGGCTCCGGGCGCCGCCGATCCTGGTGCCAATCCACAACGTCCGACATTGTGGATTGGCACCGGAGAGCTGACCGACGCCGTCCACCGGCTCGGCGCATTCGCCGCGGAGATCACTCTCGCCGAGGTCGACGACCGAACCCGCGCGGCGGCGGAGCTGCTGGTGCTCGACACCGTCGGCGTCACCGTCGCAGGAGCCCGGACCGGTGAGCTGAGCTCTCTGGTCGCGGCGATGGACCCACCGCACGGGCCGGCTCGGCTGCTCGGCACCGACCGCGACGCGACGGTCGACAGCGCGGCGTTGCTCAACGGCACCGCCGCGTGCGCGCTGGAGCTGGACGAGGGCAGCAAGCACGCCCGCGGCCACCCGTCCGCGCACGTCCTCCCGGCCGTGCTCGCCCTCGGTGCGGCGC
>JBMCTR010000147.1:0-5397 GCA_048622955.1 Actinomycetota bacterium | reverse complement strand
GCGCCGCGGCGGTGAGCAGGCGCCCGCACCCGCCGAGGCCGCCGCGGAGACGTCGGCCGGCGACGCCCCGCAGGACGCCGGCTCGAGCAGCGAGCAGGAGGGCTGAGGACCCATGCTGATGCCCAAGAAGGTCAAGCACCGCAAGCAGCACCACCCGAAGCGGAAGGGGCTCGCCACCGGCGGGACCAGCCTCGCCTTCGGTGAGTACGGCATCCAGGCGGTCGAGGGCCACTACGTGACCAACCGCCAGATCGAGGCGGCGCGGATCGCGATCACACGCCACATCCGCCGCGGCGGCAAGGTGTGGATCAACATCTTTCCGGACGTCCCGCTGACGAAGAAGCCGGCCGAGACCCGGATGGGCTCGGGCAAGGGCTCGCCGGAGTGGTGGATCGCCAACGTCAAGCCCGGGCGTGTGATGTTCGAGCTGTCGTACCCGAACGAGCGGATCGCTCGGGAGGCGCTGACCCGTGCGATCCACAAGCTGCCGATGAAGGCCCGGATCGTCACACGCGAGGCAGGTGAGTGGTGATGGCCATCGGTTCGAAGGGCATGTCCGCACACGATCTCCGGGACAAGTCCGACGAGGACCTGGTCAAGGAGCTCGCGGATGCCAAGGAGACGTTGTTCAACCTGCGGTTTCAGGCTGCCACGGGGCAACTGGAGAGCCACGGCCGGCTCAAGGCCGTGCGTCGCGACATCGCCCGGATCTACACGGTCATGCGCGAGCGCGAGCTGGGCATCACGCCGGTGGCCGCCGAGAACGGTGAGGAGTCCGCATGAATGCTGAGTTGGGAGCCCGGCGGTAAATGACCAGCACGAGGGAACAGACCGGGCACGACCGCGGCTTCCGGAAGGTACGCGAGGGCTACGTCGTCAGCGACCGGATGGACAAGACCGTGGTCGTCGCCGTGGAGAACCGGTTCAAGCACCCGCTGTACGGCAAGGTCGTCCGGCGGACCAGCAAGCTGAAGGCGCACGACGCCGACAACACCGTGGGTGTGGGGGACCTGGTGCGCTTGATGGAGACCCGGCCGCTGTCCAAGACCAAGCGGTGGCGCGTTGTGGAGATCCTCGAGAGGGCGAAGTAGCAGTCCGTTTCGCCGGACCGGCCGTCATCCACGGGCGGAGACCGGCGCGACAAGTTCGGAGTCAACGACATGATCCAGCAGGAGTCGCGAGTACGCGTCGCCGACAACACCGGCGCCAAGGAGTTGCTGTGCATCCGGGTGCTCGGCGGCTCGGGCCGGCGGTACGCCGGCATCGGTGACGTCATCGTGGCGACGGTGAAGGATGCCATCCCCGGCGGCAACACGAAGCGGGGCGAGATCGTCAAGGCCGTGATCGTGCGGTCCGCGAAGGAGCGGCGCCGGCCGGACGGCTCGTACATCCGCTTCGACGAGAACGCGGCCGTGCTTCTCAAGGACGACGGGGACCCGCGCGGCACCCGGATCTTCGGGCCGGTCGGCCGCGAACTGCGCGAGAAGCGGTTCATGCGCATCATCTCGCTTGCTCCGGAGGTGCTGTAGACCATGCGAATCAGGAAGGGCGACACGGTCATCGTGACCGCGGGCAAGGACAAGGGTGTGACCGGCAAGGTGATCGCCGCGTACCCACGGCGGGGAAAGGTGCTCGTCGAGGGCGTGAACCGGATCACCAAGCACGTCAAGCCGGTGCAGACTCCGCGCGGGATGCAGTCCGGCGGCCTGGTCCACCAGGAGGCTCCGGTGGACGTGAGCAACGTCATGCTGGCGGTGGAGGTCGACGGGAAGAAGGTCGGCACCCGGGTCGGGTACCGGTTCGACGACGACGGCAACAAGGTCCGGTACGCGAAGCGCACTGGTGAGGAAATCCGATGACGACCACCGAGACGAGGACGCTGCCCCGGCTCCGGCAGCGGTACCGGGACGAGATCAAGCCGGCGCTGCGCGAGCAGTTCGGCTACCCGAACATCATGCAGGTGCCCACGGTCACGAAGGTCGTGGTCAACATGGGCGTGGGCGACGCGGCGCGGGACGCCAAGGTGATGGAGGGGGCGGTCCGCGACCTGTCCGTCATCACCGGGCAGAAGCCGGCCGTCACCCGGGCACGCAAGTCGATCGCGCAGTTCAAGCTGCGCGAGGGCATGCCGATCGGCGCGCACACGACCATTCGGGGCGACCGGATGTGGGAGTTCATCGACCGCCTCATCACGATCGCGCTGCCGCGCATCCGCGACTTCCGGGGGCTGTCGCCCACCCAGTTCGACGGCCGCGGCAACTACACGTTCGGCGTGCCCGAGCAGAGCATGTTCTACGAGATCGACCAGGACCGGATCGACCGGGTGCGCGGCATGGACATCACCGTCGTGACCTCCGCCCGGACCGACGAGGAGGGCCGGGCGCTGCTGCGGCACCTCGGCTTCCCGTTCAAGGAGCAGTAAAATATGGCGAAGAAGGCCTTGATGCACAAGGCGCAGCGCAAGCCGAAGTTTGCGGTCCGCGCCTACACCCGCTGCCAGCGATGCGGGCGCCCGCACGCCGTGTACCGCAAGTTCGGCCTGTGCCGGATTTGCCTGCGCGAGATGGCGCACCGCGGCGAGTTGCCGGGCGTGACCAAGTCAAGCTGGTAACCGACGAACCACACCTTCGAAACCCTGCGAGTCGCCGCAGGTCTGGGACGTTCCCGGAAACCGCGGCGGGAAAGCGGCAACCACCATGACCATGACCGACCCGATCGCAGACATGTTGACCCGTCTGCGCAATGCGAACACGGCGTACCACGAGACCGTGGAGATACCGCACAGCAAGATCAAGGCGCACATCGCGGAGATCCTCAAGCAGGAGGGCTACATCTCGAGTTGGAGCGTGCGCGAGCCGAGCACCGGCGCGGTGGGCAGGACGCTTGTCCTCACGCTGAAGTACGGCCCGCACCGGGAGCGTTCCATCGCCGGCCTCCGCCGGGTCAGCAAGCCGGGGCTGCGGGTCTACGCGAAGTCGACGAACATGCCGAAGGTCCTCGGTGGGCTGGGTGTCGCGATCATCTCGACGTCGCAGGGCCTGCTGACCGACCGAGCGGCGACCAAGCAGGGTGTGGGCGGGGAAGTCCTCGCCTACGTGTGGTGACGGAAGGAGGACGGAATGTCGCGCATCGGCAAGCTCCCGGTTGCGATCCCCGATGGCGTCGAGGTCGCGATCGACGGCCAGACGGTGACGGTCACCGGCCCAAAGGGCACCCTCAGCCACACCCTGCCGGAGACGATCAGCGTCGAGCGCCTCGATGACGGAAGCCTGAAGATCAACCGTCCGGACGACGGGCGCGAGAACAAGGCGTTGCACGGGCTGTCCCGCACCATGGTCGCCAACATGGTCACGGGGGTGACCGAGGGCTACCAGAAGCGACTCGAGATCGTCGGGGTCGGCTACCGCGTGCAGGCCCGCGGCGATGACCTCGAGTTCTCGCTCGGCTACAGCCGGCCGATCACGGTCGAGGCCCCGGACGACATCACCTTCTCCGTCGAGTCGCCGACCAGGTTCTCGGTCTCGGGCATCGACAAGCAACGGGTTGGCGAGGTCGCGGCGAAGATCCGGAAGCTGCGCAAGCCCGAGCCGTACAAGGGCAAGGGCGTCCGGTACTTCGACGAGCAGGTCCGGCGCAAGGCCGGAAAGGCGGGCAAGTAACATGGGTATCGATATCAGCACCCGTGGGCGCCACGTGGGCAAGGCCGGTGCACGAAATCGCCGGCACCTGCGCGTCCGGAAGAAGGTCAGCGGAACGGCCGCCCGTCCGCGGCTGGTCGTGACCCGGTCGCTGCGGCACATGGTGGCGCAGGTGGTCGACGACACGGCCGGGCGCACTCTCGTGTCCGCGTCCACGATGGAACCGGAACTGCGGAGTCTGGACGGCGACAAGACCGCGAAGGCGCGTCGCGTGGGTGAGTTGATCGCCCAGCGCGCGGCGGCCGCCGACATCCGGGACGTCGTCTTCGACCGCGCCGGCAACCGCTATCACGGCAGGGTGGCCGCGGTGGCCGACGGTGCCCGTGACGGCGGGCTGGCGCTGTAGAGCGAGTAGAAGGAGAGAGGTATAGCAATGGCTGGTCCACAGCGCCGCGGCGGCGGTGCAGGGGGCGAGCGCCGCGACCGCCGGGACAGCCGTCGCGACGGCGGCGCCGAGAAGACCGCGTATATCGAGCGCGTCGTCGCCATCAACCGCGTCGCCAAGGTCGTTCAAGGCGGGCGGCGGTTCAGCTTCACGGCGCTGGTCGTGGTCGGTGACGGCAACGGCACTGTCGGCGTTGGCTACGGCAAGGCCAAGGAGGTACCGGCGGCGATCGCCAAGGGCGTCGAAGAGGGCAAGAAGAACTTCTTCAAGGTGCCGCGGATCGGTGGGACGATCCCGCACTCGGCGCAGGGCGAGAAGGCCGCGGGTGTCGTGCTGCTGCGTCCCGCGTCCCCCGGTACCGGTGTGATCGCCGGCGGCCCGGTGCGTGCGGTGCTGGAATGTGCCGGTATCCACGACGTGCTGAGCAAGTCCCTCGGTTCGTCGAACCCGATCAACATCGTGCATGCGACCGTCGAGGCGCTCCGGCAGCTCGAGCGCCCCGAGCAGGTGGCCGGCCGCCGCGGGCTTCCGCTCGAGGACGTCGCGCCGCCGGCGCTGCTGCGGGCACAGTCGGAGGTCGGCTCATGAGCCCCGCCAAGAAGGCCGCGACCAAGAAGAAGGCGGCAAAGATCCGGGTGCGCCAGGTCCGGAGCGCGATCGGGCAGACGTCGAGCCAGCGCGCGACGCTGCGTTCGCTGGGTCTCAAGCACATCGGCGACGAGGTGATCAGAGAGGACCGGCCCGAAACGCGGGGTATGGCGCGGGCCGTGCCGCACCTCGTCACCGTCGAGGAGGTCGATTAACCGATGGGTGACGCACCACTCAAGCCCCACCACCTGCGGCCGGCGCCGGGAGCCAAGACCGCCAAGCCCCGTGTCGGCCGCGGGGAGGCGGGCCGGCGGGGCAAGACCGCCGGCCGCGGCACCAAGGGCAGCAAGGCCCGGAACCAGGTTCCCTCCACCTTCGAGGGCGGGCAGATGCCGCTGCAGATGCGGATTCCCAAGCTCAAGGGCTTCAAGAACCCGTTCCGGGTCGAGTACCAGGTGGTCAACGTACAACGGCTCGCGGCGCTCTACCCGGACGGCGGCGAGGTCACGCCGGAGGATCTGGCCGCAAAGGGCGCCGTGCGGTCCGGCCGGCCGGTCAAGGTGCTCGGCGAGGGCGACCTCTCGGTGGCGCTGCAGGTGAAGGCGCACGCCTTCTCCGGCTCGGCCCGGGAGAAGATCGTCGCGGCCGGAGGCTCGGCGACCACGCTGTGATGGTGCGTTCGATCACGTTCGGCAGGCGCAGCCCTGCCGCAACAGGCCCGCGGGC